>JBKHIN010000270.1:0-4705 GCA_046538635.1 Alphaproteobacteria bacterium | reverse complement strand
CCGAACCACCTCTCGCACGGCGCGGGGCGCCCGCGGGCGCGGCGGGCGGACCGGGCAGGGGCAGGGAGTGATTCCAGTCCGCAAGCAGGGTGCGCAGCGCGGCCACGAAGGCCAAGGGCTGATCCAGCATGACATGATGACGCGCCTGGGGAATCTCGACCACCGGCACGGTGCGGCCCAGCAGGTGATACATGTACCGGCCCGTTTCGCGCGGAAAGATCGCCGAGTCTTCCCCGTAGAAAATCGCGAACCGGCAGGTGATGGCGCGCATGCGCGACGCCGTGTCGCCGATGGAAAAGCGCCGCCAGATCGACGGATCGAATTTCCAGGACCAGCCGCCCTCCATCGGCCGCAGGGAATGCCGGGCGATGTAATCGAGCAGGAAATCATTCTCGCAGGCCTGTTCGGGCATGAGCCGGAAGCGGGCGAGCGCCTCCGTCAGCGTGCGGTACACCTTGTGCGGACGGACGCTGCGCCGCGGGCCGCTGCGGCTCTGCCGCTCCGGCGGGTTGACCGGCGAATCGGCGATCACCGCCCCGGCCAGCCGGCCGCCATAGAGCGCGGCGGCGAGAATGGTGACGAAACCGCCGAAACTGTGCGCGAGGATCACCGGCGGCTCGGCGGGCGCGAACATGCCCGCATCTTCCATCACCGCCATCTGTTCGGCGGCGAAGGTTTCCATGGAATAGGACTCGCGCCAGGAACTGTCGCCCATGCCGGAGAAGGACAGCGCGGCCACATTGTATTCGCGCGCGAGAAAGGGCGCGATGAAGCTCCACCAGTTCGCATGGGCGGCATTGCCGTGACACAGCAGAAGGCCCGGGCGGTGACGCTCGCCCCAGCGCAGATAATGGATGGAGGCCCCTTCGACCTCCACGAACCGGCTCTCATGGGGCGTGTTGACCGCCGCCTCGAACCAGGCGGGCGCGGGCGGGCGCTCGCCCTTCCAGGCCGCCAGCGGCCCGGAGCCGGAACGGGCGGGTACGGGGCTGACCCGCGGCGGAGAGGAATCGTTCATGGCCTTCCGCCCCCTGACGGCCCGCCGCCGCCATGCCGCCGGTTACCCCGAACCATTCTCACTGCCCCTGTTACCCGAGTCCTCAGCGGCGCCTTGAGCGTTCGCCCAGCACCTTGAACACGCCCGTGCCCGTCATCAGCGTGCGCTCGCCGCACCAGATTTGGCCGCGCACCGAGACCAGATCATCGTCCGCGCCCGTGACCTCGCCCGTGCCTTCCACCCAGTCGCCCTTGCGCGCGGCGGAAACGAAATCGGTCAGCAGACGGACCGTGACCCAGTAATGGCCGGGCCACTGGATCGAGACGCAATGGCCGAAAGCCACGTCGGCGAAGGCCATCAGCATGCCGCCGTGGCAATTGCCCATGCCGTTGGTGTGATGCTCGGCCACGTAAAAGGCGCGCACATAGTCGCCGTTCTCACGAATATTTTCGTAGAGCGGCCCCATCTGGCGGCCGAAGCCGCGCACCCAGTTCATCTGCTTGAAACCGGGCGGGATTTCGAAGGTGCTTTCTTCCAGCAAATCGTCGGTCATAAGCCGGTCCCCGATATTCCATCGTCGCCGGGCGGGCTCCGGGCCGTGTACACCCTCCGCAGTTCACCACGAAGGCACGAAGTATTTCACAAAGCCCACGAAGAGACCCCGCGATCGATGCAAGGATGACATCCTCACTATGCGTATCGTTCAATGCAGCCTGGTATGTGTCCCCTGGTGTTCTTAGTGCATTCCTTCGTGTCTTCGTGGTGAACCGGATGGCGCCAATGGGTGCGCGGCCGGAAACAATCTGCATAAGTCAGCGCCCATGCGATGTAAGCCGCCACTCTAGCCACGCGCCGTGGGATTCGCAAAAGGCCAGCCGCCGCAGGGCGCCCCTGCCGGCATCTTCCAGAAACAGCACGGCCTCCTGCCGGTCGGCCTGGGATTCATAGCCGATGCGCAGGACGGGCCGGTTTGCCGCCGCTTCGGCGAGTTGTGCGCCCAGCCGGTCGCGCTGCTCCGGTGTGAACTGGGGCAGCACGAAGGAATGCTCGACGCAGACCGGCTCACCCTGCGGAAGGGCGTCGAGGATTCCGGGCAGCAATTCCAGGGCATCGCCCTGCCGGACGGGCGGCGGACCGGCGGCGGCGAGTTTCAGCGCCCGCTCAAGACGTTGGGCCCGCTCCAGATGTTCGGGCCAGATCAGGGCCCGCAGCCACATACGCTCGTCAGGATCGGTGAGATCGACCGGATTGCGCTCGATGCCGAGACGGCTGCTCAGCGCGGGCGGCCAGGGCCCATCGAGGGCGGGGCGGCCTTCGCCGCGCAACGCGCAGCGCAGCACAAGCCCGTCCTCCCGTTCCTCCCCAACGCTGAGCAAAGCGCCGTCGTCGGCCGTGTACCGATAGGCATAGCGGTCCCAGAGCAGGTTGAGCCCGGCGCTGGGGCCAATCTCCACCAGATGAAACGGCGCGCCGCGGAAGGCGCGCGAAACCTCCACGAACGCCGGCATCAGGCAGGCGCACCGCTGCACCTCGTTGGTGTTGGTGACGCGCGTGCCGATGATCTCCGCCAGCCGGTCCCGGTGCTTCCGGCAGAAGCCGAGAAAGGCCGCTTCGAGGCCGGGCGCATCCGGCCCGTCGCTTCCGCCGAGACCGGGATAAAATCGGCCAAGCTGCGGATCGGCCTCACCGTCCAGCAGCACCATGTGCACGGCGCCGAACAGCATGTTGGGCACGGGCTGGCCCGGGCGCACGCCGGCGGCCAGATCCACCAGTTCGTCATGATCGGCAACGATGCGCGACAGGGCCTCATAGAGCGGTGAAATGCCCGGCGTGTAGACCTCGGCCCAGGCCGCGAACTGGGCCCGGACCGCCCGCCTTACGTCACCGGAAACGCCCCCTCCCGTCACGGTTATATCGCCTCCATGTCCGCGCGCGGGGGCACGCCCGCCGCATCGAGCGCCGCGCCCTGTGCGGCGGCGACCTCATCTATGTCGAAGTCGGAAATGGCCTCGTTGAACAGGCGGTAGAAATTCAATTCCGCTTGAAGATGCAGGAACACCGCGCCCAGCCCGATGGCCGCGCGGTCCATGAACACGAATTCGCGCGGCGGCGTCACCGGCCCGTGCTCCTTGAGCTGACGATGCACCTCGAAGGCCTCGCGGCGGCCGTATTCCGCGGGGCTGACGCCGTCGGCGACGGTGCGCACCCGGTCGTCGAGCAGCGGGCCGTAGATGAACCGCGCCCAGATGTTGAGGGCGTCGATGAGGGCATTGCTGAGATTGCGGAACCCCCAGCTTTCGTAGGCCGCGACCATCGCCTCCCGGTCTTCCCGGCGGATGGCGTGATAGAGTTCGATCACGCCTTTCATGAATTTGGGCGGAAAAATCCGGACACAGCCGAAATCGAGCAGATTGAGCCCCATCCCGCCGTCTTCTTCCCACACGGAATAATTGCCCAGATGGGGGTCGCCGTGAATGACCGCGCACTGGCTCAAGGGCTGCCACCAGGCCTTGAACAGCAGTTCGGAAAGCCGGTTGCGCACGTCCTGCGAGGCGCTTTTGTATTCGAGGATGGGGCGGCCGTCGAGCCAGGTCATGGTCAAAAGCCGCGGCGTGGACACCTCGCCCAGCACTTCCGGCACGCGGATGCCGGGCACGGCGGCGAGGAGCGTGCGGTAGAGGCGCATATGCGCCGCCTCCCTTGCATAGTCCAGTTCCTCGCGCAGGCGGGCGCCGACTTCCTCGCCCACTTCGCTGGGATCGATGGCCGGGTCCATGCGCCGGTAGATGGAGAAGATCAGCCGCAACTGGCGCAGGTCGGCCTCCACCGCCGACTGCATGTCCGGATATTGCAGCTTGCAGGCGAGGCGGCGGCCGTCGAGGGAAACGGCCCGGTGCACCTGGCCGAGGGACGCGGCGGCCGCCGCCTCGTGCTCGAAGGACTTGAAACGGGATTGCCAGTCCGGCCCCAGCTCCGCGCGCATGCGCCGGCGCACGAAGGGCCAGCCCATGGGCGGGGCGTTCGTCTGCAGCGTTGCGAATGCCGCGGCGTATTCGGTGGGCACGGCGTCGGGGATGGTGGCCATGGTCTGGGCCAGCTTCATGATGGGCCCCTTGAGGCCGCCCAGCGCCGCCTTCAGCTCGGCGGCGTCCCGCTCCCGGCTGGAATCGCCGCCCATGACCCGGCGCCCGGCCCGCCGTGCCGCATAGGCGCCGACCCCGGCGCCCACGCGGGCATAGCGGCGGAACCTGCCGCCGAACGTGTTTTTTTCCTGGCTCATCCGCTTACAACTTGAAATCGCTCGAAAACCGGAAGACCGCGTGCCTCAGGGCGGAGTCTCACCCGGCAGGATTGCGCCCGGCAGGATGTACCGCACTGCAGTGTGTCAGAAAATGGTTAGTCTGGGCAGGACGGCAAGGGCCCAAGCAGCGCGCCCGCCGGGGCGGTGCCCCGAGGACGGCGCAGTGGTGGCAGCCCGCGCGCGGTTCCGGCTCAATCGGAACCGCTTCAGGGCTGGAACAAAAAATTGCCTACAGCGTCGCAAAGGCGTGCACGTTCATCTTCATTGTGCCTAAGCAGTTCATGCGCCCAAACCGATTGCGTGCCGTCCTGGCATTCCCGTGCCATCGCCCTTCCAATATCCTCATAAGACCCCAAGCCAGCTCTCTTCAATTGCTCTGGTTCGCTTAGGGCGCCAAGAACAAAGGC
>JBKHIN010000269.1:0-4712 GCA_046538635.1 Alphaproteobacteria bacterium | reverse complement strand
CATCGCACCGTCCCCGTTCTGCGGACCCGCTTAAAGGATCGGCTCCCCGTAGCGTTCGTTGTTAACGCGCACGCCGGTGATGACTGCGCGCCCGGCCGGGTTCACGGCGGCATGAACGGTGACCGGCCGCACCGGGCTGCCATAGGGCGGCAGGGGGTCGAATTTATCGCGCGGCACCGCATAGCGTTCGATGCCGTAGCGCACCTTGATTTCCTTGGTGATCAGCACGGGCGGCGGGACGTTTTCCAGATATTCGCGCTCTTCCACTTCCCCCTTGAGAACCACCTCGTATCCCGTCAGGGGCGGCATCGCCCTGTGCGTGGACTGGGCCACCCATTCGCCGTTGGGCAGGCGTCCCAGCTTGACATAGACCGTGTCCCACAATTCGAACTGGTTGTCGCCGGGCAGGGTGGTGAGGTTGAGCCGGGCGATCTCGTAGTCGAATTCGACCTCATCCCCCAGGATGAGCGGCTCGACATTCATCGGCGCCGTGCGCAGACGGATCTGGAAGCCCGATTTGAGGGTATAGATCCGAATGCCGATCAGCCCGGCCAGAACCAGAACCAGCAAGACGGTGACGGAGGCGTAGCGCAGTTCACGGCTCATGAGGAGTCTCCCGTCGTCGTTTCGGCGGTCTTGCGCCCATCCTTGAAGATGGTCCGGTGGATGATGACCGCCGCCATGATGCACGCGACCGCCAGGATGAAGCCCATGCCGATCAGCACATCGTCCCCGGCGCGGGCGCCGGTCGCGGAGGCGTAGACTTCCACGACCTCGGCGCAAAGCCCGCCGAGGCCGAGCGCCACGATCACCGTGTCGCGCATGCGCACCCCATGCGTGACCATCCACAGCGCCAGGATCACGAACAGCCCGTGCTGCATCACGAGCAGATTGCCGTACAATGCGGGCAGCGGCGCGATGTTGGGATAGAGCACGCCGGTCAGCAGCAGGCCGATGACCGCCACCAGGGCTTCGCGCTCGCGCGGGAAGGTGGTGAGCGCCAGCGCGAAAACGGTCAGCGCCGAGAAACCCGCAAACATCTGCCAGATCGGGTAGGGTACCTGGTACTGGACGTAGAAACGCAGCAGGAACACGCTCACGAGCGCCAGAGCCAGACCGTAATATTCAAGCGTGCGTGGGAACGGGAAGGGCCGTTCCTCCAGGTAGCGCCCGGTTACCCACACGGCCGTGCTGGCGATGATGAGCAGCCCCAGCACATCGAGATGGCCCCAGCCCAGCAATTGCGATCCCGGGATCAGGTTGTTCGCCATCCAGGCGATCAGGCCCGCCGCCGCCAGATGCAGCCCGGTGCGCCAGCGCAGCGAGACGGACCAGCCTGCGGCGACCGCCCACAGGATCAAATATTCCCAGTGGAAAACGGTTCGGTAATCCTGAACCTCCATAAGGGACCAGACGGTCGCGGTGATGATCCCGGCGGCAAGCGCGCCCCTGGAGGGCAGCGCGACCGCGGCGGCCAGGGAGGCGACCGCCCAGACCACCACCAGGTCCGGCGGATGGACGTGGATGAAATAAATTTCGGTGATGAAGAACAGGCTCGCGCCGAACAGTCCGAGCCCCGCCAGGACGGCGACCTGCGAGCTGACCTCGCGGTTCCGTGCGGCGAACCATCGCGCAAGAATCAGGGCTGCGGCGACGCCGGTCATCAGGATGAGTACCGCGAGGGGCCGGGGAATGAGCGCCGGATCCGAAAACCCCATGAGGATCACGGTCGCGCCCGCCGCGATCAGCATACCAAGGATGAACGGCATGACGGATGAGCCTCCCCTCGCTTTTGCCGGCGTTGCCGTGACCTCGGCCAGAATGGCGTCGCGCCGTGCGGGACTGATGACGCCCTGCGCGACCCAGCGGTCGAGGTCCTCCCTTAATTTATCCAATTCCTGGCCTGTGACCATGCTTGCGTACGCTCCCCGCCGCCTTTCACGGCGGGCGACGTTAGCACATCTGCGCAACCGGACGCGTGTGGCGAAAAGATGACGTTTTTTGCGCCGTTTCCACACTTGCAGCGCCGATTCCTGTTGCGCCGCCAAAACGTATTGTTGCAGTGCACGATTGCGTTGCGGCGCCGGCGGGCCTCATCCTTTTGGTTAGGTTTCCGGCATGGCCCCCGCGCGGGCGGCGGCAGGTCCGGCGCCCATGGCAGCGGCGCCCGGCCTTTCGCGGGTCACGCCGGGCGGTTCCGCATCAACCGGCCCGCAAGGAGGAGTGCTGCATGACAGCCGCGATGATCCTGAAGGACAAGGGCACCACCGTACACAAGATGGAATGCAATGCGACGCTCTGCGATGCCGCCCGGAAGCTGACGGAACTGGGTATCGGGGCGGTCGTCGTGGTGAACGAGGACGACGCGTTGATGGGCGTGTTTTCCGAACGGGACATTGTGCGGGCGCTGGCAGAGCATGGCCCCGATTCGCTCCAGCATGCCGTGCGCGACTTTATGTCCGACAAGGTGGTCACCTGTACCGAAACGGATACGGTTTCGACCCTTTCGGAACTGATGACCGACCGCCGGGTCCGTCACATTCCCGTTATGCGCAAGGGCGAACTGGTGGGCATCGTCTCCATCGGCGACGTGGTGAAACGGCGTCTGGCGGAGAAGGAACTGGAGACCGACTCCCTGAGGCAATACATCACCACCTGAAGCGCCGCGCCGTACCGCATGGCTTGCATTTTGCGGCAAGCTCGCACCAAACTGCGTGAAAACCACGCATAACGGTGTTGAGGGGCCCTTGCGGTATTTTGGTGTAGCAGCATTCCTCGCAGCTGCGGCGACGGTGTCGGGCTGCGATCTGTTCGTTTCGGACGGCAAGCGGGACTCGTCTGCCGAGCCGGATGAAATCGTGCGGATCGATCCCGATCCGTTTCCCAGCACATACGAACCCATGCCGTCGAAGCCGGTGCTGATCACCGGCGCGACCGTGCTCACGGGCACGGGCGAGAGGCTGGAGAACGGCCACGTCCTGATGAAGGACGGCAAGATCGTCTCGGTGGGCGCGGGGGCCGACGCGCCGGAGCTTCCCGAAGGCGGCGTCACGGTCGACGGGCAAGGCAAATGGGTGACGCCCGGCGTCATCGACATCCATTCGCATCTGGGCGTCTATCCTTCGCCCTCCATGCCTGCCACCGCCGACGGCAACGAGGCCACCGCTCCCGTGACCGCGGAAGTGTGGGCCGAACATTCCGTCTGGACGCAGGATCCCGGCTTTACCCGCGCGCTGGCGGGCGGCGTGACCAGCCTGATGATCCTGCCGGGCTCGGCCAACCTCTTCGGCGGCCGCTCGGTGACCCTGAAGAACGTGCCCGCGCGCACGGTCCAGGGCATGAAGTTTCCGGGCGCGCCCTACGGGCTGAAGATGGCCTGCGGGGAGAACCCCAAGCGGGTCTATGGCGGCCGGAAGCAGGCGCCCTCCACCCGCATGGGCAATATGGCGGGCTACCGCGCCGCCTGGGCCGATGCACAGGCATATCAGCGCAAGTGGGACGCCTATTACGAAGCGGTCGAGAATGGCGAGGACGCCGAGCCGCCCGCCCGCGATCTCGAACTCGACACGCTGAGCGCCGTGCTGCGCGGCGAAATCATCGTTCACATGCATTGTTACCGTGCCGAGGAAATGGCCGCCATTCTCGATATGGCGCAGGAATTCGGCTACAGGGTCTCCGCCTTCCACCACGCCGTGGAGTCCTACAAGGTCGCGGACATTCTGGCCGAAAATGACGTCTGCTCGGCCATGTGGGCGGACTGGTGGGGCTTCAAGCTCGAAGCCTACGACATGGTCCGCGAGAATGCGCCCATGGTGCACGCGGCGGGGGCCTGCGCCATCGTCCATTCCGATTCCGATGTCGGCATCCAGCGCCTGAACCAGGAGGCCGCCAAGACCTGGGCGGACGGGCGCAAGGCGGGTTTCGATATCCCCAGGGCGGAGGCCATCGCCTGGATCACGGCCAATCCGGCCAGGGCCATGGGCATCTACGAGAAGACGGGGTCGCTCGAAAGCGGCAAGGCCGCCGACGTGGTGCTGTGGGACGGTGATCCGTTCAGCGTCTACACCCAGGCCGAGCACGTCTATATCGACGGTGCGCTGGCCTATGACCGGGACGACCCGAAACGCTCGCCGCGCACGGATTTCGAGGTCGGCCAGCATGAGAACGCGCGCACGGGAGGGGCCGGACAATGAGACTTCGTCTTGCAATGATTGTTGGGCTCGCCGCGTTTGCGGCGCTGTCCTCCGCTCAGGCCCAGACGGTGCTCATCCGCGGTGCGAAGGTGCACACGGCCGGTGAGCAGGGCACGCTTGAAAACCACGACATCCTGATCGAGGACGGCGAAATCGCCGCTCTCGGGGAAGGGCTCGAGGCGCCCGAAGGGGCCGAGGTGCTGGAGGCGGATGGCCGCCCGGTGACTCCGGGGCTGGTCGCTTCCTATACCCATCTGGGGCTCGTGGAAATCTCGCTGGACGAGGAGTCCAACGACGTCCGGCCGGAGCGGGAATTCGGCCTGGGCGCGGCGCTCGACATTCAGTATGCCATCAATCCCGAATCGAGCGTGATCGCCAATGCGCGGCGCGACGGCCTCACCCGCGCGGTGGTGGCGCCTGCCGCCAATACGGGCCTGTTCGGCGGACGGGGCGCCGTCATCACGCTCGACCAGGGCGCGGATAGCGTCGCCACGCCGCGGGCCGCTCTGTTCGCGGAGG
>JBKHIN010000058.1:0-11265 GCA_046538635.1 Alphaproteobacteria bacterium | reverse complement strand
CCCTCGATCCGCCGCGCCAGATGGACCACATGCCAGCCGAACGGGGAGCGGACCGGCGCACGAGCGGTTTTGCCCGGCGCCAGCGCTTCGAGCGCCTCCTGAAGCCGGGGCGCCAGATCGCCGCGGCGCACCTGCCCCAGCGAGCCGTTCTGAAGCGCGGACGGACAGGCGGATAACGACCGCGCCGCTTCGGCGAAGGCCGCAGGATCGTCCCCCACTTCGCCGGCGACGGCCGTAGCCTGCCGTTCGGCTGCCGCCCATGCCGCCTCTTGCGCATCTTCGGGCTCGATCAGAATGTGCGAGGCCTCAAACAGGTCGGGCGTGCGGAACCGCGCCGCATTGGCATCATAGTAGCGGCGGCAGGCCGCTTCCTCCGGCGGGGCGGGTTCGATTACCTGATCCAGCAGAGCGGCGATCAGGGCGTCCTCTTCGGACACGGTCCGGCCGGCTTCGTCCGGCTCCGGAGTACCCTCGATGCCCAGCCGGCGTGCCTCCTGCAACAGAAGCTCGCGCACCGCCAGGGCGCGCGCGGCCTCCACCCAGGCCGTGTCGGCATCCGGCGCCGGGTGGTGCTGCATCTCCCGGGCGATGGCTTCGGGCGCGATCTCGACCCCGTTCACCCAGACCTCGCCATAGCTGGGCGGCGGCGGTGTTCGCGGCGCGAAACCGCCGCAACCGCCCGTGCGGCAGGCGCCCGGCATCACCGGTTCGGGACGCCGCCCGGCCGGCGGGCGGGAAATGTCCGTCTCGTTGCTCATGCTCCCTCCTGTCCGCTTTCCGATTGCTGCCTGGTGACCGCCGGACCGCCATAGCTCGGTCCCCCGCCCGGCGCTCCGTGGGTCGGGGACCGGCTCCGGCGCTTCATGGACGAGCGCGACCGGCTGATCTGGTAGCCGGGGCGCGCCAGGAACCAGATGGGTACGCTCCAGATGTGTACCAGCCTCGTGAACGGCGTAATTACGAACAGGGTCAGCCCGATGATGATGTGCAGCTTGTAGATCCAGGCGACGTCCGAGAGCAGGCTGGGCGCTGTGGGGTCGAAACTGATGATGGCGCTGGCCCACCCCATGAATTTCACCATCTCTTCGCCGCTGAGATGCTGCATGGTCCAGAAGACCGTGGCGACGCCGACCACGAGCTGAAGCCACAGGAGCACCAGCACGGCGATGTCGCTGAAGGACGAACTTCGTCTGATGCGCGGATCCACGAGACGGCGGTGCAAAAGCATCGTCGCCCCGATCAGCGCCGCGATCCCGGCCAGACCGCCGATGATGAGCGCTGCCAATTGCTTGAGTCCGTGCGAAATTCCGACGGCGTCGAACACGTTGATCGGCGTCAGTAGTCCGACGAAATGGCCAACGAAGAGCACCAGCACGCCCATGTGAAACAGGTTGGAGCCGATGATCATCTGCCGCCGCCGGAGAAACTGGCTGGACTGAGACCGCCAGCTGAACTGGTCCTTGTCGAACCGGAAAATGCTTCCGATGATCAGGACCGTGATCGCCAGATAGGGATACCACCCGAAGGCGAGTTGGTTGAGTAATTCGTTCATGACCTGCCTCCGTCCCGGCGCGCGACGGTCATCGAGCGGGCCGCCGCCCTGATCTTCGCGACCACGCCGGTGGGTCCCCCCATCTCGTGCGAGGCGTTGAAGGTTACGGGAGGCTCCTCCCATTCCTCGTCGATCTTCGCGATATCGTCCGAGGGCGTATTTTTCTGCAGTTCTTCCAGCGCTTCCTGTCCGGGCCGCGTGCCCGCCGCCGCGATCAGCGCATGGAAGACCGCCGCGTAGTGCGAGTTCCGTTCCCGCAGCCTTTCCTCCAGGGCGGCGAACACATGGGCCGGCTGGCCGAGCATTTCGCGCGCTTCGCCCCCGGGCAGGCAGGAAGCGAACTCGACGAACACGGGAACGAAGTCCGGCAGTTCCCGGCCGGCCAGCAGATAGCCGCGGTCGATATATTGCTGGCCGAGGTCGATCAGGGCCTGCCCGCGTTCGCGGCTGTCGCCGTGGACATGCTCGAAGAGATGCAGCGACAGGGCGCGCGAGCGGTCGAACAGTTCGCTGTAGCGGGCCTGCAGATCGAGAAGGTCGTCACTCTCAAGCTCCCGCAGGAGGGGCTCGAGCCTCCGCCGCGAGGCGGCGGGCAGCACCCGCTCGCCGTCGAGCGCTTCCCGGATCTCGCCCACATGCGCCGTCAGTTCCGCAGAGGGGTAGGCCAGAAGCGCGGCAAGGGACCGGAGCGTCAGTCTCATGTCGGAATGTCCATATGCGGCTTGCGCGGTGTCCGTTTCGGGCCGCCGAAGAGATTGATTTTGGTGGTGCCGTTGGTGCCTTCGCGGAAACCGAAACCGGCGGAACCGCGCAGTAGATGGGCGTCTTCCTCCATTTCCCGGCGGGCCGTCGGGATCACGTAGCGGTCCTCATAGGGGGCGAGCGCCATGATCCGGTACATCTCCTCCATCTGATCGGCCGTCATGCCGACATTTTCAGGGATCGAAGCGTCGATCCGTCCCTCGACACTGCGGGCCCGCATATAGGCGCGCATGGCCAGCATTCGCTCAAGTGCGGCAGCGACGGGCGCCTCATCGCCGGCCGTCAGCAGATTGGCGAGATAGCGCATCGGAATGCGCAGTGAGCGGACGTCCGGCATGCCGTTATTGACCGACATCTTTCCGGCCTCGGCGGCGGCCTGGATCGGCGAGAGCGGCGGCACATACCACACCATGGGCAGGGTGCGGTATTCCGGGTGCAGCGGAAAAGCGACCTTCCATTCCATCGCCATCTTGTAGATCGGCGAGCGCAGTGCGGCCTCGAGCCACTGTTCGGGGATGCCGTCGAGACGCGCCTGCTCCTGGACCTGCGGATCGTTCGGATCGAGAAATATTCCCAGTTGCGCGGGATAAAGGTCCTGGGGGTTCTCGACGGAGGCGGCCGCCTCGATCCGGTCGGCGTCATAGAGGACGACACCCAGATAGCGGATACGCCCGACGCAGGTTTCCGAACACACTGTCGGCTGCCCGGTTTCGATCCTCGGATAGCAGAAAATGCACTTCTCGGACTTTCCCGTGGACCAGTTGTAGTAAATCTTCTTGTACGGACAGCCCGAAACGCACATGCGCCAGCCCCGGCACCTCTCCTGGTCGATGAGCACGATGCCGTCCTCGACGCGCTTGTAGATCGCGCCCGACGGGCAGGAGGCGAGGCAGGACGGATTGAGGCAGTGTTCGCACAGCCTCGGCAGGTACATCATGAAGGTCTCTTCGAACTGGCCGCAGATTTCCTTCTCGACGCCGTCGAAATTGTAATCGTGGCTGCGCTTTTCGAATTCGCCGCCAAGCATGTCCTCCCAGTTGCCGGACCATTCGATCTTGTGGATGACCTCGCCGGTGAGCAGCGAGCGCGGTTTGCCGGATGGTTGCGCCTGCAGTTCAGGCGCCTTCTGCAACCATTCGTATTCGAACGTATAGGGCTCGTAGAAATCGTCGATTTCCGGCAGATGCGGGTTGGCGAAGATTTTCGAAAGAATGCGCCACTTGGCGCCCTGGCGCGGGATGATCTTGCCGTTTTTCTTGCGCACCCATCCGCCCTGCCAGCGGTCCTGGTTCTCCCAGTCCTTGGGATAGCCGATCCCCGGCTTGGTCTCGACATTGTTGAACCAGACATATTCGACGCCCTCGCGATTGGTCCAAACGTTCTTGCAGGTGATGGAGCAGGTATGGCAACCGATGCACTTGTCCAGGTTCAGGACCATCGCAATCTGGGCCCGGATTTTCATTTCGCCGCCTCCTTCTTTCCGGTTTGTCCGGCGCTTCCGCCGGCTGTGCCGCTCTCGACATCCTCGGCCGCCTTGTCGAACCAGTTGACTTCGCTCATTCTCCGCACAATGACAAACTCGTCCCGGTTCGCGCCCACAGTGCCGTAATAGTTGAAGCCGTAGGCGAGCTGGACGTAACCCCCGATCATGTGGGTGGGTTTCATGTTGATCCGCGTAACCGAATTGTGGATGCCGCCGCGCCGGCCGGTGATCTCCGAGCCCACCGTGTTCACGAGCTTTTCCTGCGCGTGATACATGATGCACGAGCCCGGCATGATCCGTTGAGAGACGATCGCCCGCCCCGTCAGGGCGCCGTTGACGTTGAAGACCTCGATCCAGTCATTGTCGGAGATTCCGGCGGCCTTCGCATCCTGTTCGCTGAGCCAGATGGCGGGGCCGCCGCGATTGAGGCTGAGCATGATCAGGTTCTCCGCATAGGTCGAATGGATGCCCCATTTCTGGTGCGGCGTGAGAAAGTTCAGGACGATTTCCGGGTTGCCGTTGGGCAGTTTGCCGAGGGCGGCGTAAACGCTGCGCGTATCGATCGGGGGCCGCCAGGTGGCGAAGTTCTCGCCGAAGGCGCGCATCCAGTGAT
This sequence comes from Alphaproteobacteria bacterium, assembly GCA_046538635.1. Taxonomy (GTDB): domain Bacteria; phylum Pseudomonadota; class Alphaproteobacteria; order JAJFIK01; family JAJFIK01; genus JBKHIN01. Next base: position 6,855 of record JBKHIN010000058.1, on the reverse strand, counting down.
GGTCCTGGTAAAGCTGCTGGCGGCCGGTCAGGGTCCGCCACGGGATCCGCTCATGCACGTTCGTGTAGCCGGCGCTGTAGCAGACCTGTTCGCTTTCCAGCCCCGACCAGATGGGCGAGGAAATGATCTTGCGCGGCTGGCTCACCACGTCGCGGAACCGGATCTTCTCCTCCTCCTTGCCTTCGGCCAGATGCCGGTGCGGGCGCCCGGTGACCCTGGACAGCGCCTCCCAGGCCTTTACGGCCACCTCGCCGTTCGTTTCGGGCGCGAGCATCAGGATGGTCTCGCAGGCGTCGATGTCGGTGACGATCCCGGGCCGTCCTTCCGCCGGACCGTCGAGGACGCGGCCGGTCAGCTTCCCGAGCAGCTCCACCTCACGCCTTGTGTCCCAGTTGAGCCCCTTCGCGCCGTTGCCGAACTGCTCGAGAGCCGGCCCCAGCGCGGCGAAGCGGGCGAAGGTTTCGGGATAGTTGCGCTCCACCAGAGCCACGTTGGGCATCGTCTTTCCGGGGACCGGCTCGCACTCGCCCCGCCCCCAGTCCTTCGGCTCATAGGGCTGGGCGATCTCGCCCGGCGTATCGTGCTGGATGGGCGAGAGGACAACGTCATGCTCGACACCCAGCACTTCGGGCGCGATTTCCGAAAAGCGTTCGGCAATGCCGCGGAAGATGTTCCAGTCGGTCTTCGTCTCCCAGGCCGGGTCCACGGCCGCGCTGAGCGGGTGGATGAAGGGGTGCATGTCCGACGTGTTGAGGTCGTGCTTCTCGTACCAGGTGGCCGTGGGCAACACGATGTCGCTGTAGATCGACGTGGTCGACATGCGAAAATCGATGGTAACGATCAGATCGAGTTTTCCGACCGGCGCCTTCTCATGCCAGACCACTTCCTCCGGACGCTGAATGCCCGCTGCCTCGTCGGTTCCGATCACGCCGTGCAGCGAGCCGACAAGGTGCTTCAGGAAGTATTCGTGTCCCTTGCCGCTCGCTCCGAGCACGTTCGAACGCCAGAAGAACATGTTGCGCGGCCAGTTTGCGGGGTTATCCGGATCGGCGCCGGCCAGCTTCAGTTCGCCGGACTTCAGTTCCCTTGCGACGGTCTCGCCGGGGTCGGCACCGCTTTCGAATATGCGCCGCCCGACCTGGAGCGGATTCGCCTGAAGCTGTGGCGCGGAGGGAAGCCAGCCCATCCGCTCCGCGCGCAGATTGTAATCGAGCATTGAGCCGGACCAGTCGCCCTCCGGCGCGAGAGGGGACATCAGCTCCGACACTTTCAGCGTCTCGTAGCGCCATTGGCCGGTATGGGCGTACCAGAAGCTGGTCCCGTTCATCTGCCGCGGCGGGCGCGACCAATCGAGAGCGAAGGCGAGAGGCAGCCAGCCCGTCTGTGGGCGGAGCTTCTCCTGGCCCACATAATGGGCCCAGCCGCCGCCGGACCGGCCGACACAGCCGCACATCACCAGAAGCGCGATGATGGCGCGGTAGCTCATGTCCATGTGGTACCAGTGATTGATGCCTGCCCCGAGAATGACCATGGAGCGGCCCCGGGTGATCTCGGCATTCTGCGCGAACTCGCGCGCCACCTGGATGATCGCCTCACGCCGGACACCGGTGATTTTCTCCGCCCAGGCCGGGGTGAAGGGGTGATCGTCCTCGTAGCCCGCCGCCACATTGCCGCCGCCGAAGCCCCGGTCCAGCCCGTAATTCGCGCAGTAAAGGTCAAAGACGGTGGCCACCCGGGCGCGGCTGCCATCGGCGAGCGGCACTTCCTTCACCGGAACGTTCCGCAACTGCACCTGCTCGTGGTCGGTCGCCACGAAGTCATGGTGTGCAACGGTGCCGAAATAGGGAAAGGCCACGGGCTCGATCGCGTCGTGGTCATCCGCGAGCGTCATCCGCAGCCGGACATCGCGGCCCTGGCCGTCCTTTTCCTCCAGGTTCCACTTGCCCTGTTCGTGCCAGCGGAAGCCCGAGGACCCGAGCGGCACAACGAGCCTGCCGCTGAGTTCGTCCAGCCCCACGGCCTTCCAGTCGGCGTTGCTGGTTTCGCCCAGCGCGCCCTCGAGATTGGCCGCACGGAGCAAATGGCCGGGCACCAGCCGCCCGTCCCGCTCTTCGAGCCGGACCAGCAACGGGAAATCCGAGTAGCGGCGGGTGTACTCTGCGAAATACTCCGATTGCCGTTCGAGGAAGAATTCGCGCAGCACCACATGGCCGAAGGCGAGCGCCAGCGCGGCGTCGGTGCCCTGTTTGGGATGCAGCCATATGTCCGCGAACTTGGCGGCCTCGTTGAAGTCCGGCGAGATGACGACGCTCTTCGCGCCGCGGTAGCGCACCTCGGCATAGAAGTGAGCGTCGGGCGCCCGCGTCGTCGGGATGTTCGAGCCCCAGACCAGCAGGAAACCCGCATTGTACCAGTCGGCGCTCTCCGGCACGTCGGTCTGTTCGCCCCAGGTCTGGGGCGAGGAAGGGGGCAGGTCGCAGTACCAGTCGTAGAAACTCAAAAGCGTTCCGCCCAGGAGCGAAAGATAGCGGCTGCCGGCGGCGTAGGAGACCATCGACATCGCCGGGATGGGCGAAAAGCCCGCGATGCGGTCGGGGCCGTATTCCCTGATCGTATAGGCGTTCGCCGCCGCGATCAGTTCGTTCACTTCGTCCCAGCCCGCACGCACGAAACCGCCGTGGCCCCGCCGGGACACCCAGTCGCGCCGCTTTGCCGCGTCCCGAACGATGGACCGCCACGCCGCCACCGGGCTCATCTTCGCCCGGGCTTCGCGCCAGTGCCGGATCAGCCGCGCGCGCACCAGCGGATATTTGATGCGGGTGCCCGAATAGAGATACCAGCTGTAGCTTGCGCCGCGGGGACAGCCGCGGGGCTCATGGTTGGGCAGGTCGGGGCGCGTGCGCGGATAGTCGGTCTGCTGAATCTCCCAGGTGACGATGCCGCCCTTGACGTAAATCTTCCAGGAACACGAGCCGGTGCAGTTCACGCCATGTGTCGAGCGCACGATCTTGTCCGCCGCCCAGCGCTTCCGGTAGGCCTCCTCCCATTCGCGGCTTTCATTCGTCGTGAATCCGTACCCGTCCGAGTAAGACTCCCGCTCTCTCCGGAAGTAGGTGAGACGGTCAACGAAGTGGCTCATGGCGGAGTCCCCGCAATATGGAGGGCTGTGATTTGTCTTTATGCGGAGGGGTTCTATTCCGGGCCTGCCCCGTGTTCCGGACGGGTTGAGGCCGGCTTTCCAACGCGTCCGCCCGGAAAGCACTCATTCAAAAATGTCAACAAAACCTGAAGCGTGGCCGGAAGGAACAGGAGAGAACGCGCGGCGGGCCCATAACAAAAGGCGGCCCTGCGACAGAGAAGGCGCGGAACAAGGTTACGCGTTTCGTGAAAGCATGGTCAGCCGGGCGAGCACTTCACCCGGAAATGACCGGGCCCATACCGAACGTTGCTGAACGGTCAGGAGCGCAGCCCATCCGGGGACCTCGCCGGCCGGAATGTGTTACCTGTATCCGGGGAATATGCCGCAGCGGCCGGGGGCGTGCGGCCCGCCCCATTGACAGCGGCCGCGGGATGTCTTGAGTCCGGAAGAGAGCATCCGGATCCATTGTCCGCCGGGAAGTGCCATGATCATCGCCGTTCGCCGCCATTTTTTGATCGCCATAATCGCGGGGCTCATTTCGGTCAACGGCATGCCCGCGCCGGTTTCCGCCGTGTCAAAGGCTTATGCGCAGAATGAGGCCGGTCATGCCGAGGAGCGGGCCGAACTGGTCGAAACCGTGCGCCGCTCTTTCCGGAGCAATCGGGGGCCGGGCGTTCCCCGGACCCTCTCGAAGCGCGTGGCGCAGGCGCTGGGCGCGGTGCCCCGGCATGAATTCGTGCCCGCCGAAGTGCGCAGCCAAGCCTACCGGAACCGGCCGCTGCCCATCGGCTACGGCCAGACCATCTCCCAGCCCACCATCGTCGCGCTGATGACGGAACTCGCCGGCATCGCCCCCGGCGAACGCGTGCTGGAAATCGGCACCGGCTCCGGCTATCAGGCGGCCGTTCTGGCGGAGATGGACGCGCAGGTTCACACCATCGAGATCATTCCCGAACTCGGCAAGGCCGCCGCCGACCGGCTGTCGCGGCTGGGTTACGAGAAGGTCAGGACACGGACCGGGGACGGCTATTTCGGCTGGCCCGAAGCCGCCCCCTTCGAGGCCATCGTGGTCACCGCCTCGGCGAGCCATATCCCGCCGCCCCTGACGAAGCAGCTGGCGCCGGGCGGGCGCATGGTCATTCCGGTCGGCCCGCCCTTCACGGTTCAGCAACTGGTGCTGGTGACGAAGGACGCGGACGGCAGCGTGAAAACCCGCCAGCTGCTGCCCGTTCAATTCGTGCCGCTTACGCGCGGCGAATGAGCCATGCTGCTCTTCGCGATCAGCCTGATCTCGGCCGGCGCGATCGGCTACGAAATCCTGCTGATGCGGCTGTATTCCATCGTGCAGTGGCATCATTTCGCCTTCATGATCATCAGCATCGCGCTGATGGGTTACGGCGCCAGCGGGACCTTCCTGGCCTTTGCCCGCTCCCGGCTGCTGCGCCATTTTCTGCCGGCCTGGCGGATCAGCGCCGTGCTTTTCGGGATTTCGGCCTATGGCGGTTTCGCGCTGACGCAGCGCCTGGCGTTCAATCCGCTGGAGATTACCTGGGAACCGCGCCAGCTTCTGTTGTTGAGCGCCACCTACGCCCTGCTGCTGCTGCCGTTTTTCTTCGCCGCCACCTGCATCGGCCTGGCGTTTGCGCGCCATGGCGGACGCATCGGCCCGATCTATGCGGCGGATCTGGGCGGGGCGGGGCTGGGCGCGCTCGCCGCCGTGCTGCTGATGACATTACTGCCTCCCGAATACGGGCTGACCGCCGCCCTCGCCCTGGGCGTTCTGGCCGCCGCCTGCATATCGCTGGACCGGCAGACGCCGGTCTGGATCGCCCTGGCGGTCGCGGCCGGAATTCTGGCGCCGCACGACTGGGTGGAGCCGCAATTGTCCGAGTACAAGGGGCTGCGCGCCGCCCTGTTTGCACCGCAGGCTGAAATTATCGCCGAACGCCACAGTCCGCTGGGCGAGATCACCGTGGTCGAAAGCCCGGCCGTGCCGTTCCGCTCGGCGCCGGGCCTGAGTCTGACCAGCCCGCACACCCCGCCGGAGCAGCTCGGCGTGTTCATCGACGGCGAGGGGCCGCAGCCCATCGTCCGCTTCACCGGGGACCGCGGCGACATCGCCTATCTGGACTACACGACGGAGGCGGCCCCCTATCATGCTCAGGATGCGGAGCGCGTGCTGGTGCTGAACGCCGGCACCGGCGTGCCCGTCCTGCTGGCGCGCTATCACGGGGCCGGGCATATCGACGCCGTGGAAGCCAACCCTTCGCTCGCGCATCTCCTGCGCACGCGCTTCGCCGATTACGCCGGGCATATCTACAACCGGCCGCCCGTGGCGCTTCACGTCGCCGAAGCGCGTACCTTCATCGCCGCGTCACATGAGCGCTACGACCTGATTCATGTGCCGCTTTCCGCCTCAAGGGGCGGCTCGATCATGAGCGGGCTCAACGAAACCTATACCTACACGACGGATGCGCTGCGCTCCTATCTGGATCATCTTGCCCCGGACGGCATCCTGGCGCTGACGCGCGAGGTGAAGAATCCGCCCCGCGACGCGCTCAAGCTGATGGCCGCCGCAATCGATGCGCTCTCCGCCCGCGGCGTGCAGGACCCCGGGCGGCGCCTGGTGCTGATCCGCAGCTGGCAGACCTTTACGCTCCTGATCGGGAACGAGCCCTTTGACGAAAGGGCCCTCGGCGCCCTGCGGCGCTTCATGTCGGAACGCTCTTTCGATGCCGCCTGGTACCCCGGCATGAAGCGGGAAGAGGCCAACCGCTACAATGTTCTGGACACGCCGCAATTTTATGACGGTGCGAAGGCGCTGCTGAGCGGCGAACGGCGGCGCTTCATGTCGGACTACAAGTTCAATCTCCGGCCCGCGAGCGACAACCGGCCCTATTTCAACAACTTCTTCAAATGGAGCAGCCTGCCCGAGCAGGTCTCCCTGCATGCGGACAGCGGCTATCCGCTGATGGAGCGCGGCTACGTCATCCTCATCGCCACGCTCGTGCAGGCCCTTGTGATGGGCACGGTCCTGATCCTGCTGCCGCTGCCCGTTCTGCGCGGGGGGATGCAGGACGGGCGCGACGACCGCCGCCGGACCGTCATCTATTTTCTCGCGCTGGGGTTCAGTTTCCTCTTTATCGAGATGGTCTTCATACAGCGTTTCACCCTGTTTCTGGGCCATCCGCTGTATGCGATATCCGTCATTCTGGCCTCGTTCCTGATCTTTGCGGGCCTGGGGGCGGCGGCATCGGGTGCGGTACTGCGGTTCGCGGAACGGCACTGGAAACTCTCCCCGGTGCTGCCAATTGTGATTGGCATCGCCCTGCTGTCACTGGCCTATGTGGCGGTTCTGCCGGGCGTGTTCGAGGCGCTGCTGCCCCTGCCGGTGCCCCTGAAGGCGGCGGTGACGGCGGGGCTGATCGCGCCGCTCGCCTTCCTGATGGGCATGCCCTTCCCCATGGGCCTTGCCCGCCTTTCCGGACGCCGGCCGGCGCTGGTGCCCTGGGCCTGGGGGATCAATGGCTGCGCCTCCGTGCTGAGCCCCATTCTCGCCAGCCTGCTGTCCATTCACTGGGGTTTCGACACGGTAATCGTGCTCGCCGTGGCCTGCTATTTTGCCGCGGCCGCCGTGTGGTGGCCCAAGCCGGGGCCGGATGCCGGCAGGCACACAAAACTGGAGACGGATTTGGGCTGAACTGGCGGAGAGGAAG
>JBKHIN010000268.1:0-4721 GCA_046538635.1 Alphaproteobacteria bacterium | reverse complement strand
CATCGTGGCGGAACTGGGCGGCGACCAGCCAGGACTTCAGCAGGCGGACCGAAACCAGCGTCAAAACGACGACCACGGGCGGCCAGATGACGGCATGCACCCAGTAGGGCGCCTGAAATGCCAGCTCCAGCCACAGCGCCCCGCCGGTGACGATAAAGCCGACGAAAAAGATGGCGAAGGCGGCCGGCCCGTCGCCCTGGTCGTATCTGGCGAGGTCCAGACCGCAGGCGGAGCATGCGGGCGCCAGCTTGAGGACACCGGCATAAAGCGGCCCCGAGCCGCAGCGCGGGCACTTGCCGGCCAGCGCTGCGCCATAGGGCGATCTTCCGGTCCGGGATTCCAAAACGCCTCCGTCGCGTTGTGCCCTAGTGACCCCCGGCTGCGGCCCCGGCGCCCCAGACATAGATCGAGACGAACAGGAACAGCCAGACCACGTCCACGAAATGCCAGTACCAGGCGGCGGCCTCGAAGCCGAAGATATTGCCGCTCTTGAAATGGCCCAGATAGCCGCGCACCAGGCAGACCAGCAGGAAGATCGTGCCGATGATGACATGCGCGCCGTGGAAGCCGGTCGCCATGAAGAAGGTCGCGCCGTAGATATGGCCGGAGAAGGAGAAGCCCGCATGGGCGTATTCATAGGCCTGCACGGCGGTAAACGAGGCGCCCAGAAGAATGGTCAGCCACAGGCCGTTGATGAAACCCTTGCGGTCGCCGTGCTCGATGGCGTGGTGCGCCCAGGTCACCGTGGTGCCGGAGGTGAGCAGCAGCAGGGTGTTGAAATAGGGCAGGTGCATGGGATCGAAGGTCTCGATTCCCCGCGGCGGCCAGTGCCCGCCCAGTAATTCGAAGCGCATGGCCTGCTCCTCCGCGCCCGCGAAGATGCTGGTGCCGAAATAGGCCCAGAACCAGGCCACGAAGAACATCACTTCGGAGGCGATGAACAGCACCATGCCGTAACGGTGATGGAGCTGGACGACGGGGGTGTGGTGGCCCTCCTTTTCCGCCTCGCGGATGACGTCGGCCCACCAGCCGAACATGGTGAACGCCACGCCCGCGGTGCCGACGGCGAAGATCAGCCAGGCGGGCATGGTCTCGGGCAGGCCGAACAGCATCTCGCCCTTGTTCGCCGCCCGCATCCAGACGATGGCGCCCACGGCCATGATGAAGGCGCTGACCGAGCCGATGATCGGCCACGGGCTGGGATCTACGAGATGATAGTCGTGTCCCTTGGCGTGGCTTGCCATGTCACTTCTCCCTGCCCCTTACCGCGCGGCCCGATATCCGCCGGAAGGTGGATGCCCCATCCGGACACGGAATTCAAGCGGCCTGCGGTTCTAGGTCGCAAGCGCCTTGCGGGGCCGCTGGCGGAGTGAATTGACCGGTCGAACGTGCCCTGAAGCACGAGCGGCTTTCCGCTCAGAGCTTGTACGGAGTGCGGATTCCCGGATCGCCCTCCGGGAAGTCCTTTGTATTACGTGTGACGAGCAGCATGGAACGTGTTTGCGCCGTTGCCCAGATGACGGCGTCGGGCAGCTTAATGCCGTTACCGCGCCGGAGGCCCACCGCGCATTCGGCAATCTGCTGATCGACCCCGACGACGTCGAAGCTGTCCAGAAAACGCCGGGTGGCCGCCTCGATTTCCCTGCCGGCACCCACCATGACTTCCATCCAGGTGATGATGCTGAGCGCTTTTTCCGAATACCGTTCAAGCTCGGTACGAGCCTCGGGAACGGCGTTCAGGTAGTCGACCAGAATATTGGTGTCTAACAGCGCCTTCACCATTCGCTGCGCACGCGCTCCTGATAGGCCAGACCGTCGATCCGCCGTTGGCCCCACAGGCCGAAAGCCTCGCCTTCGCGGCCCTTGCGCCGTTCTGCGAGGAATTTGTCGATTGCTTCGCGAATCAGCGCCGCGCGGGAACGCTTCACTTCCTTCGACAGTTCATCCAATTCGCGAAGCCGGGCATCGCTGAGATCCACCAGTGTCCGCATTTTTCCCATCCATGATGCATGATATCGGCAATATATATCATTTCCGGGTGGTAGCAAGCCCCGCAGGGCCGCAACCCGCGCCTCAGCGCTGCGCCGTCTGCTTCGGCTTGTCCACGGGAAAGAACGTATAGGACAGGGTGATCGTGTTCACATTGTCCAGGTATCGCTCCTCCGCGAGCGACGGATCGACGTAGAACTGCACCGGCATCTCCACCCGCTCGCCCGCGTCCAGGGTCTGCTCGGTGAAGCAGAAACATTCCAGCTTGTTGAAATAGACGCCGGCCTTGGCGGGCGTCACATTGAACGTTGCCGTGCCGGTAGTGGGCGCGCCGCCCGTATTCTTCGCCTCGTAGAAGGCAAGGCCCACCTGCCCCAGCTTGACCGTGATCTCCTTTTGCACGGGCTTGAACTGCCAGGGAACGCCTGCGGCGGTGTTGGCGTCGAAGCGCACGGTGATGGTCCGCTCCACCACCTTGTCCGCCACCTGTTCGGCGGCCCGCGTGGTGCCGCCATAGCCCGTCACCCGGCAGAACAGGTCGTAGAGCGGCACGGCGGCGAAGGACAGGCCCACCATGCCCACGGCGATGCCGCCGCACACGATCAGCAGGCGGACATTGCGCCGTGCCAGATCCTTTCCGCTTGTGCCGTTGTTCTTCATGGCATCTGCGTTCGTTTCACAAGGGCCGGTTCATGACGTTTGGGCCCAGTTTCACCAGCGTGATCACGAAAATCAGGACGACAAAGGCGCCCAGGGCCAGCGCCAGCGCGATGTTGCGCCAGCGCCTGCGCTTGCGCGCCTGTTCGGCGCTGATGCCGCTGCGCTCCACCTTCACCGCCTGCGGATCGTCGGACGGCCGGGAGGGGACACGCGGTTCCCGCGCGGCGCCCTGATGTTCCGTGTTCCGCGGTTCCTCGTTCACAACAAACTCCCGAAACTTCCCGCCCCGGCAATGGCCTCGATCAGCAACGCCAGGAAGAGCGCAAAGAGGTAGAAAATGGAAAAGGCGAACAGGCGCCGCGCCGCGTGTTCGGCGCGCTTCTCCGCCACCGGATCGCCCTCTGCTGAACGCCCGAGCCTCCACAGGCGCCACGCCAGCCCGGCGAAGGCCGCGCCTGCGGGCACGGCGACGGCGGCATAAAGCCAGCCCGCGAAGCCGAATGCCAGGGGCATCAGGCTGGCCGCGCCCAGCACCAGGGCGTAGCCGAAAATCTGCGCCCGCGTCGCCTGACGCCCCGCCACGACGGGCATCATGGGCACGCCCGCCTTCTGATAGTCGCCCGCGCGATAGAGCGACAGCGCCCAGAAATGCGGCGGCGTCCACAGAAAGATGATCAGGAACAGGATGAAGGGCTCCGGCGCAATGCCGCCCGTCACCGAAGCCCAGCCGATCATGGGCGGCAGGGCGCCCGCCGCCCCGCCGATCACGATGTTCTGGGGCGTGCGCCGCTTCAGCCACATCGTGTAGACGAACAGGTAAAAGCCGATGGTCAGCGCCAGCAGCGCCGCGGCAACGGCATTGACCGCCAGCCCCATCACCGCCACCGAACCGCCGGCCAGCACCGCGCCCATCGCCGCGGCGTCCTCCCGGCGCACGACGCCGCGCGGGACGGGCCGTTTCCGGGTACGGATCATGACGGCGTCGATGTCGGCGTCGTACCACATGTTGAGAGCGGCGGCCGCGCCCGCGCCCACGGCGATGCACAGGATCGCGGTGAAGGCGATGACCGGGTGCAACGTCTCCGTCCCCGGCGCCATGACCATGCCCACCAGGCCCGTGAAGATCACCAGCGACATGACGCGCGGCTTGAGCAGCGCGACATAGTCCTGCCACCGGGCGGCATCGTGCACGGGCGCAAGGGTGTGCGCCCCGCCGCGCTGCCCCCTCGCATTGTCAAATCCCGTGGCCGAAATGTCCGTCAACTGATGCTCCGTTAGACGAGAAACGGGGGAGGAGAAGACAGGAGCGAGAGGAAATGCCGCCGGGTTGTTCCTGTCATCTCTCACTCCTCGCTTCTGTTTACTCCCTTCTCACGACTACTTGATCCTCGGCAGTTCGTTGAACTGGTGGAACGGCGGCGGCGAGGGCAGCGTCCATTCCAGCGTCGTCGCCCCTTCGCCCCACGGATTGGCCGCTGCCTTCCGGCGCCGTGCGAACGCGTCGGCCACCGTGAACAGGAAGATCAGCGTGCCCACCCCCGAAATATAGGAACCGTAGGACGACACTTCATGCCAGAAGGCGAAGGCGTCCGGGTAATCCACATAGCGGCGCGGCGCACCCGCCAGGCCCAGGAAATGCTGCGGGAAGAACAGGATGTTCACGCCGATGAACGTTACCCAGAAATGCAGTTTGCCCAGCCATTCCCGGTACTGATAACCGGTCATCTTGCCGAACCAGTAGTAGAACCCGGCGAAGATGGAGAACAGCGCGCCCATGCTCAGCACGTAGTGGAAATGCGCCACCACGTAATAGGTGTCGTGCAGCGAGGTATCGAGCCCCGAATTCGCCAGCGCCACGCCCGTCACGCCGCCGATGACGAACAGGAAAATGAAGCCGATCGCCCACAGCATGGGCGTCTTGAACTCGATGGAGCCGCCCCACATGGTCGCGATCCAGGAGAAGACCTTGATGCCCGTGGGCACCGCGATCACCATCGTCGCCAGCACGAAATAGGCCTCAAGCTCCACCGACATGCCCACCGTGTACATGTGGTGCGCCCACACGATGAAGC
>JBKHIN010000267.1:0-4730 GCA_046538635.1 Alphaproteobacteria bacterium | reverse complement strand
CGGCGCACGGCGTTTCGAGCTTCCGGACTGGGTGCAGGGCCCTGTCGCCCGGGCCCGGGACGAGGCGGCACGCAGGCTCGCCGACCACACGGCGGAGGCGGAACGGCTGCGCGGCGCGCTGCGCGAAGCGGAAACGCGACACGAGGTCCCGGCGGCGCTTGGCGACATGATCCGGATCGACTGGGTGGCGGGCGAAATGGAAAAACTGCCCGTGACGGAGAATCTGGGCTGGATCACGGGCTGGACCTCCGCGCGGGAAGAGGAGGCGTTGAGGACCCCTCTGGAGCGGCTCGACCTGCCCCATGCCTTCCGCTTTGCGGAGCCGCCGCCCGAACGGACGCCGCCCAGTATTCTGCTCAATCCGCCCTGGGCACGGCCCTTCGAACTGTTCGCCCGCCTGCTGGGCACACCGGCCGTGCAGGAGGCCGATCCCAGCATTTTCCTGTCGGTGATCGCACCGCTGCTGTTCGGCTACATGTTCGGCGATGTCGGCCACGGCGCGGTGCTGCTGGTCGCAGGGCTCGTGCTGCGGGCGCGCTTCCCGCTCACGGGCCTGCTGGTGCCGGGCGGCGCGGCGGCCATCGGTTTCGGCTTCCTGTTCGGCGAAATCTTCGGCATGCATGTGCTGCCCGCCCTGTGGCTGCGGCCCATGGAGGAACCGCTCACGCTGCTCTTCACGCCATTGGCGGGCGGGGGCGTTATCATCGCGCTGGGCCTGCTGCTGGACGGGCTGACTGCGATCTGGCGGCGCCGTTTCGGGCGCTGGCTGCTGCGCGATTTCGGGCTCGTGGTGGCCTATGGCGGGCTCTGGGGCCTGCTCGCGGATCCGCGCTCCGCCTGGGTCGCGGCGCTTGGCGTCCTCTGGTATGTGGCCGGGCATCTGACCGACCGTTTTCGTTCGCCCTTTGCCGCCCTCATGCAGGGCGCAGGCGCGCTGATCGAGAATGCGCTCAGGCTCCTGGTCAACACCATTTCCTTTGTGCGCGTGGGGGCCTTCGCGCTGGCGCATGCGGGGCTTGGCATCGCGGTCGCCAATCTGGCCGGCGCCGCGGGGCCGGGCGGCCAATGGCCCGTGCTGATCCTGGGCAACCTGTTCATCATCGTGATCGAGGGGCTGGTAGTCTCGGTTCAGACCACGCGTCTTATTCTGTTTGAATTCTTCATTCGTTTCCTTCAGGCGACGGGACGGCCCTTCCGGCCGAGTCTGCCGCCCGAATGGGCGGGCACGAAACTGCAAGCGACGAGGGGTGAAGCGGCATGAACGCAAAAACGAGATTCCTTTGGGCGGCCGGTGCGGTCCTGCTGGCCCTGCCCGTTCTGGCCGTGGCGACCCTGTTCGCCTGGCCCGCCTTCGCGCAGGAGCCGGAGGCGGCCGCCGCGGCGCTCGATCCGGAGCTGGCCAAATGGGCGTTCATCGGCGCCGCCATCGCCACGGGCCTCTCCGCGCTCGCGGGCGGCTATGCCGTCGGCCGGCTGGGCAGCGCGGGCGTGGGCGCAATGGCCGAACGTCCCGAACTGTTCGGCCGCATTCTGGTGCTCATCGGGCTGGCGGAAGGGATCGCCATTTACGGCCTGATCATCTCCATCCTGATTCTGAACCGGATCGGTTGATGGCGGCGCCCGTTTTCATCGGCGACGCCGTGACGGGTGCGGGCTACCGCCTTGCCGGGCTGAGCGTGCGCACGCCGGAACTTTCCGATGCGGCCGCCGCTTTTGAAACGGCCCTCGAAGAATCGCCGCCCTGTATCGTGCTGAGCGCGCCCTATGCGGATGCCCTTCCCGGCGCCGTACTGGAGGAGGCGCTTGCCGCCTTCGCGCCACCGGTGCTGATCGTTCCGGACGCCCCCGGCCGCATCGGGCCGCCGGACTGGGGCGCACGGATTCGCCAGCGGATCATGACCGAATGAGCGATGTGCCGAAAACAACGGAACGGGAAGACACCGACCTGGCCGCCTTCGTGCTCCGGCAGGCCGGGGAGAAGGCGGAGGAGATTCTGGCCGAAGCGCGCGGGCGCGCGGAAGAGATCGAACGGGAGGCCTTCGCCAGGGCTCGCCGCCGCTTCACCGTCATCAGGCGGCAGGAACGAGAGCAGGCACGCGAGGCGTGCCGCATGGCGGAGGCCGGCATGAAGGCGCGGGTCGCGCGGCGGCAGCGGCAGATCGACGCCAGGCGGCTTGAGACCCTGCGCCAGGAGCTTGCCGGAGTGCTCGAGGAGTTCTGGCGCGCGTCCGATCTGCGAAAAGCCTGGATACGGGCGGCGCTCGAACGGGCCGAAGCCGCCTTCGGTTCGGACGGCTGGACCCTGGAGCTGTGCGGCGGCCCGGAGGCGGCGGAGGAGGTGCGCGGCCTGCTCCCGGCGGACGCGCGAATCGAGCCTCTGGAAACCGCGAAGGCGGGCCTGCGCATCCGCCGGGAGGGAGCCGTGCTGGACGCCACGGCGGAGGGCTTTCTCGCGCAGGGCGCGCGCCTCGACGCGCGGCTGCTGGCGGCGCTGGAGGATCAGGGCGCGGGAGGAAAGACATGAGCCGCGCACGCGAGAGGGCCGCAACTCTCAGCACAGGGACCATCGTCCGCCTGCGCGGGCCGGTGCTGGAGGCGGAGTCTCCGGACGGCTTCCGCATGACCGAGGCGGTCTTCGCCGGGCCCCGGCGCCTGCTGGGCGAAGTGCTGCGGGTGGAAGGCAACCGCGCTCTGGTTCAGGTCTACGAGGATACGACGGGGCTCAAGCCCGGAGACCGGGTGGAACGCAGCGGCCAGTCCTTTTCGGTGCCGCTGGGCCCGGGCCTTCTGGGCGGCATCTATGACGGGCTGCTGCGGCCGCTGAGGGGCACGGGGTCGATTTTCGTCCGTCCGGGTATGTCTGCGCCTGCAGAGCGCGAATTCGCCTTCACGCCCGAAGTCGAGCCGGGCGGCGAGCTTCGTCCCGGGCAGGCGTTCGGCGCGGCGCAGGCGGAGCACGGGCTGCCCGAAAAATGCCTCGTGCCGCCGGGCGTGTCGGGCACGGTGGAGGAGGTTGCCGAGGCCGGTAACTATGGAGGGGACGCGCCGCTGTGCCAGGTGCGCACCGCCTCGGGAGAGCGTGTGGCGCTGAGCGGACGCCAGGACTGGCCCGTGCGCGAGCCGCGCCCGGTGGCCGAACGCCTCGCGTCCGACGCGCCGCTGATCACCGGCCAGCGCATCATCGACGGCCTGTTCACCATCGCGCGCGGCGGCAAGGCGGCCATGCCCGGCGGCTTCGGCACGGGCAAGACCATCCTGCAGCAGAGCCTCGCCAAATGGTGCGATGCCGACGTCATCGTCTTCATCGGCTGCGGCGAGCGCGGCAACGAGATGACGGCCCTGCTGCACGAATTTCCCGATCTGGAGGACCCGCGCACGGGGCGGCCGCTGCTGGAGCGCTCGGTGATCATCGCCAATACCTCCAACATGCCCGTCGCCGCGCGCGAGGCCAGCATCTATACGGGGGTGACGGTGGCGGAGTATTTCCGCGACCAGGGCTTTCACGTCGCCCTCATGGCCGATTCCACCAGCCGCTGGGCGGAGGCCCTGCGCGAGATCGCGGGCCAGATGGGGGTTCTGCCTACGGAGGGCGGCTTTCCCGCCTATCTGGCGAGCCGGCTGGCGGATTTCTACGAGCGCGCGGGCTATGTGCGCAGCCTGTCGGGCGAGGAAGGCTCGGTCACGATCATCGGCGCCATCAGCCCGCCGGGCGGGGATTTCTCCGAACCCGTCACATTGCATACCCAGCGCAATGCGGGCACCTTCTGGCCGCTGGACCGCAACCGGGCAAGGGCGCGCTTCTACCCCGCCATCAGCCCGCTTCAGGCCTATTCGATGGATGCGGACGAAATGCGCGGCTGGTGGCGCGCCCGCGGCCATGCCGAGCGGCCGCGCATCAGGCGGCGCTTTTTGGGGCTCATGGAACAGCAGGCGCGGCTGGAACGCATGGCGCGCATCCTGGGGCGCGAGGCCCTGCCGCCCGAACAGCAGCTCGTCCTGCTGGCTTCCGAACTGATCGACGACTGCTTCCTGCGCCAGAACGCCTTTCACCCGGTGGACCGGTTTACCTCGCCCGAGCGGCAGGCGCGCATGATGGAGATTCTCGACACGCTGATCGACGCGGCCGAACGCGCCGTGCAGGCGGGCGCCGATGTGCAGAAGATCGCCGAACTGCCCCTGATGCGCCGGCTGCGGCGCATGGGCGAGGAAATTTCCGACGAGGATACGGAAGCCTTCGCCCGCCTGCATTCGCAGATCGACCGGGCCTTCGCCGAATTGCGCGAGGAGGCGGAGCGCCAAGGGGAGGGCGCGGCATGAGGGCGGACGTCCTGCTCAGCGGCGGCGCCACGCGCCTCGAAGGCCCGCTTTTGTTTCTGAAGCGCCAGGCCAGCGCCGGCCTGTTCGAAGCGGTTGAGGTGATGGGGGCGGACCGGGCGCCGCGCATCGGCCGGGTGGCGGCGCTCGACGCGGACAGCATGGTGGTGGAGATTCTGGAGGAAACCCAGCGGCTGTCCTTGAGCGAGACCGTGGTGCGCCTGACCGGCGAACCCGTCACCTTTCCCGTGGGCCCCGGCCTTCTGGGGCGCACCTTCAACGGCGTGGGCGCGCCGGCGGACGGCGGGCCGCCCGTGGCCGCGCGGGAGTTCCGGCCCGTCGACGCCCCGCCCATGAATCCGGCGGGCCGCGCCGTGCCGTCCGAATATATCGAGACCGGCATCACCGCCATCGAC
>JBKHIN010000057.1:0-11307 GCA_046538635.1 Alphaproteobacteria bacterium | reverse complement strand
GCTTGTCAAACATGCTCGGAGGTTAAGCGAAGCGGCCCGACTCCATGGAATCTACGTTTCTGACTCCGTGCCCTGTCCTTCAACCACCGCCAGCCCATACGCCTTCAGGCTCTCCGCGAAGCGCTCCACCGTCCACAGCCCGGCGCGGCTCGGGAGTTCGCCGGGGGCCGGGTTGGTGCGCGGGAACTCGATTTTCCTGCCGGCCAGGTGGTTGCCCAGTTCCGCCCTGATGTCCTCTGGCACGAGTTCGGAAATGTCGCCGTCATGGAGAACCGAGACCGTCTCCGGCCCATGATAGAAGGACTGGGTCAAGCAGCCGGTGACCGAACGGTAATGGGCGATGATGGTGCCCTGCCAGGCCGCGCCGCGCACCCAGAAGGTGCTCTCCAGATCCTTGCCGATGCCGAGCTTCCAGGCCGAGGTTCGCAGGAAATCCGAGCGCCGCGCCAGGCCCCGGAACCCCTTGCGGAAGCGGACATAGAGGGGGTGCCGGTTGCCGGTGTATTTCATCCAGCGGGGGCTCAGATAACCCTCGCCCATGGAGCCCATCCAGAAAACCGCCCTGCCGCCCGCCTCTTGCGCGAATTTCGCCAGATGGGCCGTCCAGCGCAGATGCTGCAGATCGATGCGGCAGAAATTCTCCGCCACTTCCCGGCCAATCAGGGCCTCGTCCACATAGTCTTCCAGCTTCGCCAGATCGTAGCGCAGGCCGTTGGCCCGGATGAAGTCGCGCACCAGGCCGTAATTGGGTTCCGCACTGATGGCCAGGACGGGGTTCTGCCAGTCCAGCAGCAGGCCGTTGAGGCTGTCCTTGCCGCCGCAGAGGATGATGTTGAGAAACCCCGGATTGCGCGCCTCGACCTCGGCCACGTCCGCGCGGATGGCGGCGGCGAGGCGTTTCAGGAACGGCGTCCGCTCCTTCATCCGGCAGGAGAAGGGGCGCGGCCCGCCGACGCGCTCGATTTCCCGGTCGATCAGCATGTGGGGCGGCGTGTAGGGCTCCGTCACGCCCGCCAGGAAGGGCGGGAAGTCCGGGTTCAGCGCCACGTTTCCCTTCAGGCGCGCAAGCGGCAGCGGCGAGAAACTGTAGTAGCCGCCCCATTTGAAGACCGGATAGAAATGCGGCCGGCCTTCGAAGCGCTCCGCCTTCCAGACAAGGGGCGTGTGCGTGCGCCAGAGATCGGCTTCGCTCAGCACATCTTTATCAGCGACATCGATGTCCTGAATCAACACGACTCAACCCCCGCAGCGCGATCCTGCACCCGCGGTATAGGCACGATCACGGGAAAAGTCGAGACTGTTCCGCCTGCTGAGTAAATTGTATCTCCCGCCTGCCCTATCGCGCCGGTTGTTTAACCGTTACGGGCCGATTTCCCTTTCGAAGACCACAGACCTTTTGGCCGCCGCGAAGCCGCGCCTGCGGTAGAAGGCGTGCGCGTTCGCCCGGTTGTCCCGCGAACGCAGGGTAAGGCGGCCGAGGCCGCGCGCCCCGGCCCAGCTTTCGGCATATTCGATGAACCGCCGCCCCACGCCCCGGCCCCGCCAGGCCTCGTCCACGACGACGCCGGAAATCTGGGCCGCGGCGGGCGCTTCCAGCGGTGTCAGCTCGCACAGATGCATCCAGCCGATCACCTCGCCGTCCGCGCGGGCGGTGACCAGCGTATGGCCCGGCCGCTGCCGGATGCGCTCGAAACGGCTGCCCATCGCCTCGGGCGTATCGGGATAGCCGAGCTGGCGGGCCAGTTCCAGAACGCGCGGCAGGTCCGCCGCCGTCATTTCCTGAATCGTGATCTCTGGCATTTGCCGCGTCTCCGGGTTAGGGAAGCCAGTCTATCATCTTTCCCGAGTCGGCCACGGGGACCGGACACATGAAGATTGCGAGCTGGAACATCAATTCCATCAAGGTGCGCACGGAGCTGGTGCAAATCTGGCTCAAGAGCGCCGGGCCGGACGTGCTCTGCCTCCAGGAAACCAAGGTGAAGGACGAGAACTTCCCCGCGAAGGCGTTCGAGGAACTGGGCTATAATTGCGCGGTACACGGACAGGGCGGCTATAACGGCGTCGCCCTGCTCTCCCGGCATCCGCTGGAGGACGTGCGCCGCGGCCTGCCCGGCAACAGTGAGGACGAGCAGGCGCGCTATGTGGAGGCCGTCGTCTCCCTGCCGCAGGGGGCGGTGCGCGTGGCGAGCATTTACCTGCCCAACGGCAACCCCGCGCCGGGGCCCAAATTCGATTACAAGCTGGAATGGATGGAGCGGCTGCACGCCCATGCGAACGGGCTCCTGCAGCTTGAGGAGCCGCTGGTATTGGCGGGGGATTTCAACGTCATTCCGGAGCCGGACGACGTGCACGACCCGAAGGCCTGGGAAGACGACGCGCTCTTCATGCCGGAATCCCGCGCGAAGTTCCGGGAACTGATGTTCGAGGGCCTCACCGACGCCTTCCGCGCCTGCCATGCGGAGGGGGAGCGTTATACGTTCTGGGACTATCAGCGCGGCGCCTGGCAGAAGAACCACGGCATCCGCATCGACCATCTGCTGCTCTCGCCCCAGGCCGCCGACCGCCTGGTCACGGCCGACATCGACACGGCGCCGCGCTCCTGGGAGAAACCGTCCGACCACACGCCCATCTGGTGCGAGCTGGACGTGTAGAACCTTTTCCGTTGCGGAACCGTTTTTTCTGCGGGGTTGGGTTCACACAAAGGCACAAAGAGCACACGAAGATCACGAAGGGGAGCATACGCGGTTCCCGGCTCGCTCCGAAATGCTCCTTTGTGCCCTTCGTGGCTCCTTCGTGCCTTCGTGTGAACCGGAAAGGCCACAATGGGACGATAGGCGCGCGGCGCTGGAGCCTCACACCGGATCGTCCTCCAGCCCGGCACCGTCGAGGCCCTCGCGCAGGAGCAGCTCGCTCAATTCGTTGCTGCCCATTTCGCCGGGGCCGTTGCGGCCGCGGGCGACGATGCGCGCCAGAATGCGGATGAGCTGTTCATGCTTGGCGAGAATATCGCGCGAACAATCATGCGTGGAGGGCGTGAGAAAGTGGGAAGTGTCGAGAAATTTTTCGAGCCGGGCGGTGACCTTCCCCCGCGCCCGCCGGGAGAGCCAGTAGGCGAAGAAGGCGAGCGCGAAGCCCGCCGCCAGACAGGGCGCGGCATAGGGGCCTTCCACCCCGCCGCCGAGGCGCAGCGCCGTCAGCGCAGCCCACAGCCTGGCGCCATAGGCTTGCGCCGCTTCCATGAAATCCGCCGGCAGGCCGCCCTCGCCCATGAGCATGCCCCATTGCATAGAGAGGAAGACCGTCAGCGCAAGGATGGGCACGCCGTTGGCCCAGAGCCGGGGCGCGCGGAACGGCGTCTCCAGCACGCGGCGGAAGAACATGCCGTTCAGAATGAAGGTATGAATCGAAATCCGGTGCCAGAAGTGAAACGCCCGCATGCGCAGCCGCAGAAGCCGCAGCAGCGCGATGTTGGAGCCGATGTGGATGCCCTTCAGTTCGCCCCGGCTGGCGTCGCGTTCGCGGATGAGCAGGTTCGAGATCTCGTCGTCGAGATACATCTCGATATAGACCGCCACCCATTTCATCATGATCGGCAGGCGGATGAAGAGCCAGCCCAGTGCGAACAGCAGGACGCCCGCGGGTACGGACAGTATGACTGCGCCGTGCCAGAAGGGCCCCGGCGTGAAGCCGAACCAGGACACCGCCTCGAGCGCGGGCATGATGCCGGCCGCCCACACGACGGCGAAGGCCGACAGGTGAATGAGGCGGAGCACGCCCTCCGCAAAGGGCCGCGTATGGTCGAGCAGCGTCGCGTCGACCTCGGTACGCGCCTCGACGATGTAATCGAATTCCCGTTCGGGATCGTACTGCTTGAGCGGGTTGTAGCCCGGCTCCGGCCCCGCGCCCGCTTCCTCCGGCGCATCGCCGTGCTCGCCGGAGCCGGTTTGCGTCGTCTCGGCCATGCTCTCCCCCGAACGGCCGGGAACGCCTGTGCCGCGCCCCAACCGCACCGGTCCCCTTTTCCCCATTGTGTTGCGGAGCGTTCGCAACCGCCGGCCGGGCGGGCTTTGCCGTCCGCCACCGGAGGGCGCTCCTCTTGGGGGCAGTCTAACCGTTCCGGTGAGGAATGCGCGCGCGCGATTCACGCGCTAGTAAAGGCTTGGGCCCCTTCACACAAGAAACTGTGGCAAAGCTGCCGCGCGGAGGCATCCGGCCCGCCGGCCCCTATGCCGGGCCGCGCCGTTGCCCGTAGGTCCACGAGATCGCTTGCCCGACCACCAGCATCACGCCCAGCCAGAGCGCGAGCTCCAGCGCCACGAGCGCCGCGGGTTCGTGCATGACATTCCAGGGCAGATAGAACTCGAACCACGGGAAGGCCAGCAACCACGCCACGACGCCGAAGGACAGCCCCCTGGCAAGGCGCGAGGCGCCCGGCAGCCCCCGCCGGATGACGGCGAACACAAGCCCGTAGATCACGCCGATCACCAGCAAACCGGCCGGCATGATCAGCGGATTTTCGATGTTCCGGGGAAGCGGCTCCAGGTTCGCGAACACATCGATGAACTTTTGACTCTGATATGCCGGATCGGACAGGATCGCCTGTGCCGGTCCGAACAGGGCCAACAGGGCCGCGATCCACGCCGCCCCGCCGGCAAGACCGGCCAGCAGCGCCCGGCCCCATCTGATCCCCGGCGTTCCGCGCCCGGTTTCCGCGCCATCGTTCATGACGGTTCCCTCCCCTCATGAAAGCGCCGTTCCGGCGGCCCTGCGCTCAATATTTCCCCGGATCCCACTCGGCCGCCGCCTCCCAGGCCTCCTCTACTTCCTCAGACGTGAACGCCCCCGTCCGATCTTCATAATACTGAAGAATGATCCGGCGCAGGGTGCGCAATTCCGGGTCGGTTTCGGCCGTCCGGTCGAGCGGCATGACGCGCCTGGACCAGTAAAGCTCCTCCTCCTTCCCGGCCGCCGCCTGATTGCGGGCCACGGTCAGCCAGACGAGGCCGCGCTCGCGGTTCGCGCCGGTGCCGATGCCGTTCAGATACATCTGCGCCAGACGGAACTGGGCGAGCGCCACGCCGCTGCGCGCGGCCAGCCGGTACCAGTCGAAGGCATGGGCGCGGTTCGGCGATACCTCGCCGTTTTCGCCATCGTAGAAAATCTCGCCCAGATCGAACTGGGCCACGGGGTGCCCCGCCTCGGCGGCCTTGTAGAGCCAGTCCGCGGCCTCGGCGAGGTTGCGCTCCACGCCCTGCCCCGTGCGGTAAAGCGTGGCCAGGCTGAGTTGCGCCTCCAGGTGCCCCTGCTCGGCGGACTTGCGGTAATAGAAGGCGGCGGTTTCCGGATCGGCTTCGCGCATGCCGTCGCCGGACATGAACATATTGCCCACCACCCACTGGGCGTCGGCATGGCCGTCATTGGCTTCCTTGAGCCAGATGGCAAGCGCCTTTTTCCTCTCACCCGCCCGGTAGGCCTCATAGCCCTGCGTGAAACCGTTCTGGGCGGCGGCGGGGGCGGCGAACAGAACCGCCAGAACAAAGAGAACCGCGCGCAACGCCATTGCCTGCTCCTCACCTCACCCCGAATACACGTCAAGGTGGACCGGGCCGTCGAGGATCGTCAAGTGGGCGGCTGTTCCGGCTGGTGCAGCTTCATCCGGCTCCCTGCACAGGCAGATATGTCAGCGTCATCGGCAGGGATTGATCAGTCCTGGCGCAGAAATTTGTCTTCACCCCAGATGAGCGCCTCAGGCGTCAGTCGAATTCGGTCGTATGTGACGGCTTCGGTCATCTCGATGAACAGGCCCGGTTCAACAGGTACGAGCTTCGATTCGTAGACACCTGCTGAAAGACGCAACACATCGCCGTCCGTGGACACCTGAAGAGAACCGATACCGGGGTGCGCATAGGTGCCGGCATAGCGTTTCAATTCCTCGGCCGAGGGCTCCCATTCGCGTTCCGCAATGCGGTCGAGCATCGCCTGCCGCGCCCTGGTACGTTGCGCAAGAATGTTTTGCACCTCACCTTCGAATTTCCGGAGCGGCTCCGCCACGGCGGCGCCGTCGGCATCACTCAGAATGCTGTAAATCTGTGACTCGACGATCGGCGCCCAGACTTCCGCCGTGTCGTCCGCCGCGGCCAACACATAGACGCCGGCGTTCAGCTCCGGACTGAACGACATGATGGAACGCCAGCCGGCATACGCTCCGAAATGACCGAAAACGGGCAACTGCCCGATTCGGCAGACGGTCATCCCCAGCGTGTAACCGGAACATGTCCGGTTGGCAAACCGGGCTTCCACGGTGGTTGCCGTCTTCCGATGCTCCGCGAACATTTCTTCGTCAAGCACAGCCTTGTCCAGATTCGACCTCAGCCAACGCGCCGCGTCCGCCGGTGTCGTGTACATGCCACCCGCTGCGTGCAGTAGCGTTGACGGTTTCGGGCTCAATGACGCCCAGCCATCGGCGCTCAACTGGTGTCCCCAGACGAGTTCCCCCAGCGGCCGCTCCGGCCGCAGGGCCCCCGTGTCTTTCAGTCCGAGCGGGTCCAGAAGATCCGTACGCAGCCATTCCTTCCAGGAACGTCCCGTCTTGTGCTCGAGAATATATGCAAACAGTTGGTATGCGAAATTCGTGTAATGAAACTTCGACGACTCCACGTTTTCGGTTGTGACCGAGAGCACACGGCTGAACTCCGCGCTCTCCACGGCGCCGAAATTTGCAAGGCGGAAATTGAGCGCCGGATTATTGATGCCCGCGCTGTGGCTCAGGAGATCACGCATGGTGACGTCCGCCGGATCGACGTCCTCCGGCCAATCCTGCCCGGGAAGAACTTCGCCTATGGTGGCGTCGAGGCTCAACACCCCGCCGTGATGGAGCTTGCTTGCCAGCAGGCCCAGATAACTCTTCGTGATGGAGGCGATATAAAAGGGCGTGTTCTGATCGACCGGGAGGCCGTCAGAGTTCGGCCCTGTCCGCCCTCCGGTCTCGATGATGGTATTCCCGTCAGTCACAACGACCACTGCAAAGGCCGGCGGCGCTCCCTCCGCCGCCGCAGCCTTGATCAGGAACGCACGGATCGCCCCCTCCTGCGGTGAGGAAGACGCACAAGCAGGCATGCCCGCCGCGGCAATTGCGGCAATTGCTGTCACGACAGCAACATACAATAAACGCATGAGAACTTCGCTCCCTCGAAGAACCAAATCTCTGTTCAAGGATGCCACAATTCCCACAAACATTTTGCCCAAAATTATGCTCTGTTCCGAACTGATTGACGCCTATTGCTGAGAATCACGCGTAAAATGCCCGGAGAATTAGACGATATCGACCGGAAAATCCTGAATTGCCTGCAAAAGGATGCAAGCCTGTCCGGCGACCGTCTGGCCGCCCGCGTGGGCGGATCGCGCTCGGCGGTTCAGCGCCGTGTGGCCCGGCTGAGGGCGCAAGGCGTGATCGAGCGGGAGATTGTTACCGTGTCGCCGGAAGCCGTCGGCCGCAGTATGAGTTTTCTCGTTGCCGTGTCTCTTGAGCGGGAAGATCGCGATATTGTGCGTCAGTTCCGGCAACGGATCGCGGATATGGAGGAGATCCAGCAGTGCTTTTACGTCACCGGAGAGGCCGATTTCATTCTTGTACTCACCGCCAGGGACATGCACGAATACGACAGGATTGTGCAGGATCTGTTCGTGGATAATCCCCACATACGCCGTTTCCATACCAATGTAGTCATCGAACGGGTCAAGTCGGGGCTCTTTCTCCCGTTAACTTGATGAGCAGGAAACAGGAGCCCGAAGCGGCCTTTGGGTATCGGCACGCTCCGGCACTCACCCCACGCCGACGCTGATCTGGTCGAGGGCCGATTGCAGCCGGGCGAGGCGGGTTTCGGCCGTATCCTTGCGCTCGCGATGCTCCTCGATCACGTCTTCGGGCGCATTGGCGAGGAATTTCTCGTTGTTCAGCTTGTTGGAAAGCTTGCCAAGCTCGCCCTCAAGCTTCGAGATTTCCTTTTCCAGCCGCTTCATTTCCTGATTGACGTCGATAACGTCCGCCAGCGGAAGAATGAAGGTCGCCTCGCCGTGCACGATCTGAACGGCGCCGGGGGGAAGATCCTTCGTCCTCTCGATGGAGCGGATGCGGGCAAGGCGCCCGATCGCCTCCTCGTGGCGCTGAATGCGTTCCGCCGTGTCCGGACCGCCGCCCCGGACCATCAGCGGGATCTTCGCTCCCGGCGGCACGTTCATCTCGGCACGGACGGAGCGTATGGAGGTGACGAGGCCGACCAGCCAATTCATTTCCTCCCGCGCGGCGGATGCGCCCCCGGGCACGGCGACGTCCGGCCAGTCCGCCTCGATCAGCAGCGTTGCGCGTTCGAGCCCCTGGTCCTTCGCCAGGCGGCTCCACAATTCCTCCGTGATGAAGGGCATGAAGGGATGCAGCAGGATGAGGACGTGATCGAGCACGAAGGCGGCGGTGTTTTTCGTCTCCGTATCCGGATCGTCCGTCCCCAGCGCCGGTTTCGCCAGCTCCAGATACCAGTCGCAGAACACATGCCAGACGAAACGGTAGAGCGCGCCCGCCGCTTCGTTGA
Source organism: Alphaproteobacteria bacterium (assembly GCA_046538635.1). Classification (GTDB taxonomy): domain Bacteria; phylum Pseudomonadota; class Alphaproteobacteria; order JAJFIK01; family JAJFIK01; genus JBKHIN01. Next base: position 2,722 of record JBKHIN010000057.1, on the reverse strand, counting down.
ACCGGTAGGCCTCGATCTCGCGCGCCACCGTGTCCGCCGTCTCCCCCAGTTCCGCCACGATCCAGCGGTTGATCGTTCCCTGCACGGCCTGCGGCTGGAAGCCCGCGTCCCGCGTGCAGCCGTTCATCTGGCAGAAGCGCGCGGCGTTCCACAGCTTGGTGCCGAAATTACGGTAGCCCGCCACCCGGGACTCGGCGAGGGCGATGTCCCGGCCCTGGGCGGCCATCGCCGCGAAGGTGAAACGCAGGGCGTCGGCGCCGAAGGTATCGATCAGCTCCATCGGGTCGACGACATTGCCCCGGGACTTGGACATCTTCTGCCCCTTCGCGTCGCGCACCAGGGCATGGATGTAGACCGTATGAAACGGCACTTCCTTCATGAAGTGCAGGCCCATCATCATCATCCGGGCAACCCAGAAAAAGATGATGTCAAAACCCGTCACCAGCGTATCGGTCTTGTAGTAGCGCCGAAGTTCGGGCGTGTCTTCGGGCCAGCCGAGGGTAGCGAAGGGCCACAGGGCGGAGGAAAACCACGTATCCAGAACGTCCTCATCCTGAACGAGCGTGACCTTGCGGCCGTAATGTTTTTCGGCTTCCGCGTGCGCCTCCTCTTCCGACTCGGCGACGAAAATCTCGCCGTCCTCCGCGTACCACGCGGGGATGCGGTGGCCCCACCAGAGCTGGCGCGAAATGCACCAGGGCTGGATGTTCCGCATCCATTCGTAATAGGTCTTTTCCCAGTTGCGGGGCACGAAGACGGTCTCGCCCCGCTCCACCGCCTCGATGGCGGGCCCGGCGAGCGTTTTGGCGTCCACATACCACTGGTCCGTCAGCCAGGGTTCGATGGCCGTATCCGAACGGTCGCCATAGGGGACCATATGCGTATGGTCCTCGATCTCCGCCATCAGTCCCTGCGCCTCCAGATCGGCGATCACCCGCTTGCGCGCCTCGTAGCGGTCGAGGCCGCGATAGGTTTCCGGCGCCTGCTCGTTGATGCAGGCATGGGCATCGAGAATGTTGATCATCTCAAGCCCGTGGCGGCGGCCCACCTCGAAGTCGTTGAAATCATGCGCGGGCGTGATCTTGACCGCGCCCGAGCCCTGCTCCGGATCGGCGTATTCGTCCGCGATGATGGGGATGCGGCGGCCCGTGAGCGGCAGGATGCAGTGACTGCCCACAAGCTCCGTATAGCGCGCGTCCTCGGGATGAACGGCCACGGCGGTGTCGCCCAGCATGGTCTCGGGCCGCGTGGTGGCGACGGTGATGAAGCGCCCCTCCTCGCCCTCGACCGGATAGCGGATATGCCAGAGATGGCCGCGAACCTCCTTGCTCACGACTTCGAGGTCGGAAATCGCGGTCTGGAATTTCGGGTCCCAGTTGACCAGCCGCTTGTCGCGATAGATGAGCCCCTCGCGGTAAAGCCTCACGAAGACATGCAAAACGGCTTTCGAAAAGCCCTCGTCCATGGTGAAGCGTTCACGCGACCAGTCGCACGAAGCGCCCAGCCTGCGAAGCTGGCGGACGATCGCGCCGCCCGATTCTTCCTTCCACTGCCAGACGCGGCGGACGAAGGCCTCCCGCCCCATCGTGCGCCGGTCCGTGCGGTTTTCGGATTCCAGCAGCCGCTCCACCACGATCTGCGTTGCGATGCCCGCGTGGTCCATGCCCGGCTGCCAGAGCACGTCGCGGCCCCGCATGCGTTCGAAGCGCACCAGAATGTCCTGAAGCGTGTTGTTGAGGGCGTGGCCGACATGGAGGCTGCCCGTCACATTGGGCGGGGGAATCGTGATGCAATAGGGTTTTGCGTCCGGCTTCCGGCCCGCGCGGAAGGCGCCGCTGCGCTCCCACATGTCGTAAAGCCGGGCTTCCGCCTCGGCAGGGCTGAAGGTCTTTTCCAGCATGGCTGTGCCGTTCGATTATGACATCATGAGCGATGAGAGATTGAGCTTTAGACCGAAGCGGGCCGGGGCGCCAGTACGCCGGAAAGACGGGAGCGCCGCTCCGCCGGCCCAAACAAAAACGCGGCCCGGAGAACCCCCGGGCCGCGCCGTGCCGCGCCGGTGCGCGGCGCCTAACGGCGTACCCGGCGGTGCGACAGCCGCCGTACCTCGCGCTCTACGACCTCTTCCACCAGAGGCGGCAGATTCTCGTCCAGCCATTCCTTGAGCATGGGCTTCATCATTTCCTGGACGAGTTCCTCCAGCGAACGGGTTTTCTTGCCGCGGGAGACCGAGACGTCCTTCGACAGCGCGCCGAAAGCCGCGGCGGCGGCGGTGGCGACCTCGGGGCTCAGCAGGGTCTCCTCGACCTCGCCCGAGGATTGGACGGGCCGCGGCGTGCTGCCGGAGTGCCCGGCCGATTCCGCCGGCCCGGGCGCACTTTCTTCCCGTTTCGCCTCTCCGGAGGAAGCGGAGGGGCTTTCGGAAGCTTCCTTGTCCAGCCCGTTGGGCTTGGGCTCATTGGCCGGCGCCGCCTTGTCCTCCTGGACCATTTGCGCCGGGGAAAGCTCCAGCACTTCGGCCTCGCGCCGGTCCGCGTCGTCCTTCCCGGACTCCTGCGGCGGGCCGGCGTCCTTCCCTTCGGCCTTCGCCGTCTTTGACGCCGCGCCTTCGGACTCCTCGTTGTCCTCGGAAATAATGCGCCGGATGGAAGCCAGAATTTCTTCCATCGTCGGTTCGCCCTGTGAATTGTCGTGATCCGTCATTGAAACCATCTCACCATGC
>JBKHIN010000266.1:0-4762 GCA_046538635.1 Alphaproteobacteria bacterium | reverse complement strand
GCTTCTGGCCGCTCAGGGTCTGGGAACCGATGAGCCGGAACCAGCGGCCCCATCCGGGCTCGTTCACCGCGCCGTCCTCGCCGATGCCGGAACCGTCGAGCGCGGCGGTGACCGGATGGCGCGCGCCCTCCTGTGTGACCGCCGGCCGATAGCCGCTCGTCAGCACGTCGCCGGAAGGCTGGGCGGGGAGGATGCCCGCCAGCGCCGTGCGGTAGATGCTCGCCTGTTCGGAAAAGGCGGGCCCCGCCGCCACCAGCAGCGCGCCGCCCTTTTCCACGAAGCGCGCCATGTTCTCGAAATATTTGGGCAGCAGCACGCGCCGGCGCTGATAGCGGTCGAAGATGATCAGGTCGAAATCATAGAGCTTTTCGTCGAACAGTTCGCGCACCGGAAATTCGATCAGCGACAGTTCGTTCACCGGCGCCATGTGCATCTTTTCCATGGGCCGCAGGATGGTGAAATGCACGAGGTCCACGGAGGGATCGGCCTTGAGCAGGTTGCGCCAGGTGCGCTCGCCCGCATGGGGCTCGCCGGAGACCAGGAGCACGCGCAGCCGGTCGCGGATGCCGTTGACCGCCACCACGGCGCGGTTGTTGATCCGGGTCAGTTCGGCGGGGCCGTCCTCCACCTCGATCTCGATGACATTGTTGCCGCCATGGGCGAGTTCGAAGCGCAGGTCGTGATTGCGCCCGGTGGCGATGTTGAATTCCTGCGTCTTGGCGCCGTCCACGCGCATCTGCACGCGCGCGGTGGTGCTGCCGCTCGTGCCCGAATCGTCCACGCGCAGGGTCATGGTCAGCATCTCGCCCACAATGCCGAAACGGGGTGCACGGACCACGGTGAGGCGGCGGTCGGCCTCGTCGCGCTGGCCCGTCAGAAGGGTGTGGACGGGGGCGTCGAAGCCCAGCGCTTCGGCCGTGGCCGGAACGTCGTGCACCTGGCCGTCGGTGATGAAGACCGCGCCCGCGATGGAGTCCGGCGAAAGGCCGCTGGTGGCGCTGCGCAAGGCGGCGAAGAGTTCCGTGCCGTTGCCGCCGGCAGCGCCGCCGCCGGTGGTCTCCACGATGCGCAGTTCCAGATTGCCGAAATCGCCGAGGCGCTCGCGCAGTTGTTCGAGGGCCGCCGCGGTGACTTCGTCGCGCCCGGCGATCTGCTGGCTGAGGCTCCGGTCCGCGACGATCACGGCGGTGTCGGGGATGGGATCGCGGTCCTCCTCCCGGATCGAGGGGTTGATCAGCACCAGGACGAGGGCGGCCAGCACCGCCGCGCGGGACCAGGCCGCCCGCGCCCCCGCCCAGAAGCCGAGCAGGGCGACGGCCAGCGCCGCCACCGCCAGCGGAATGAGCAGCGTCAGGGAGAGCAGGGGGGCGGCGATGATGTCCCAGGTCATTGGCCGAGGCGCTCCAGAATGGCGGGGACGTGCACCTGGTCCGCCTTGTAGTTGCCGGTGAGCGTGTACATCACCAGGTTGACGCCGAAGCGGTAGGCGAACTCGCGCTGGCGCCGCCCGCCGGGCACCACGGCGGCGACCGCGCGGCCCTCCGAATCCGTGGCCCAGGCGGCGGCCCAGTCATTGGAGCCGATGACCAGGGAGGAGACGCCGTCATTGCTCATCTCCGCCCCGTCCCCGCGCGCGGCCTCGACCCACACGTCGCCGCCCGCCCAGCGGCCGGGGAACCATTCATCCGGCTGGTCGCGCAGAATGTAGAACGCCTTGGTCAGCACATGGTCCTGGGGCACCTGCATGAGCGGCGGCACGTCGAGCTTTTCCAGGATCGCCCGCAGTGCACGCTGAGCTGACGTCCGGTGAACCGTTCCGGAGGCGGATTGCTGCTGGTCGGCGGTGTCGAACAGGATCATGCCGCCATTCTTCATGAAGCGGTCGATGCGCTGCAGCGCGGCGGAGGAGGGCGGTTCCTGGCCTGCGGTCACGCGCCAGTAGAGCAGGGGGAAGACGGCCAGTTCGTCCGTCTCCACATCGACGGCCATGGGCGCGCCGGGCTCGACCGCCGTGCGTTCGTGGAGGATGCGGCTGAGGCCCGCGAGCCCCGCGCGGCTGATCTTGTCCGCCTCCGGAACGCCCGTCCTGACATAGGCAAGCCGGGTTTCGAGCGTCGCCTCCATGATGCGCTTGTCGCTCTCCGGGGCCGCCTGTGCAGGCACGGGCGCGGCGAAGGCGAAGGCCGCGAACCCCGCGATCAGCAGGACGGCCGCTCCGGCCCCGCGGCGCGCGGGCATCAGGCCGCCGAGGCCGCGCAGCCGCCCGGAAATCGCCAGCGCAATCACGCCGTCGGCCAGCGCCAGCATGAGGGCGAGGGCGAGCAGCGGCGCCTTCAGCCCCAGTTCGCGCACGCCGCCATAGCCGCTGAGGGAGACGCCGGAGGGCAGGCCGCCCGCCGCGGCCAGCGTGCGTTCCGCCCCGATCAGGTTGAGGGCGCGCTCCGCATTGCCGTGTCCGTAGAGGCCCGGCGGCGTGCGCGGGCCGGGCTCGGGCTCCTCCGCGCCCAGTTTCAGGGGCGCGGCCGTGGGCGGCGGCGGCACCAGGCGGCCATAGCCGTCGAGCACCAGGCGCGGCGGCAATCGCGTCACCGGCGTGTCGCCCCCGGTTCCTCCGCCTGCGGATTTCACCGCCTGGCCCATCCCGGCGATCCGGCGCAGCATCTGAACATAGAGGCCCGAAAGAGGCAGGTTGGACCAGTCGGTATTGGCGGTGACGTGGACCAGCACCAGCCAGCCCTCGCCCTGCCGTGCGGCGGTCACCAGCGGCGTGCCGTCCTCGAGCCGCGCCCAGGTCTTTTCGCCCAGATCGACCGAGGGTTCGGCCAGCACCTGGCGGCTGACGGTGACGTCCTCGGGCAGTTCCAGCCCGGCGAAGGGGCTGTCCGCATCGAAGGGCGCAAGCTCCTGGGGCGTGTCCCAGGACAGGGCGCCGCCCAGCGCCCGGCCGCCGCGGCGCAATTGCACGGGCACCAGCTCGTCGGTCTGGCGCGCCATGCGCGGGCCCGCGAAGCGCAAGAGCACGCCGCCCCGCTCCACCCAGTCCTTCACGGTCCGGACGTCCTCGCCGACGATCCGGCCCACATCGGCCAGCACCAGAAGGGAGAGGCCGCTGCCGATCAGCTCCCCGATCGTGCCCTCGCGGATCTCGGCATAGGGCTTGAGCGCCCGGCGCAGATAATAGGTTTCCGCCAGAAGCGGCTGCCCGGCATCCGTGCCGCCGCCCGAGACGAGGCCCACGGGCCGCCGCCTTGCGGACTCGTCCAGCAGGGTGACGGCGCCCGCCGTTTTCATTTCGGAAATCTCGATGCGCGCCACCCGGTTGCGCAGTTCCAGCGGCAGGTCGAAACGCGCCGCGGCTTCCGTTGCGCCTTCCTCGAAGGTAAACCCGGCAAGGCCGATCGTGCCGCCCTTTTCGTCGAGCGCCCTTGCCGTGCCCTCCCGTCCCGGCAGCTTGCGTTTCGTTTGCGCACGGATGGCCGTGACCTCCAGCGCGCCCTCCGCCACGGTGACCGGGCGCAGCCCCAGCGGCAAGGCCTCCGGCGCGGGCCGGCGCACCCGCACGCCGCCCAGTTTCTGCAGCGCCTTGGTGAATTCCGCCGCCTTGCCGTAGTCGAGACCGTCGGACAGCCAGGTGAGCGTGAGTTCACCTTCGGGCGCCTGTTCCTTGAGCTTGCGAACCGTCTTGAGCGCCGCCATGCGGTCCGGGTCGAAGGGCCGGGGCGCGATGGCGGGGAGCGTGCGGGAGAGCCGGGAGGCCGGCGCGAACACCGGCTTCTGCGCCCTCTCCGGCGCGGTCTCGACGATGGCCAGCACGGCGCCGCGCCGCTCGGCGGCCTCGATCAGGGCGCGCAGGGCGTCTTCCCGCTGCGTCCAGGCGGGCGCCGCCGCCCAGCCATTGTCGAGCACGACGATTTCGGCCGCGCCCTGCGCGGCGCCGCGCGCGGCGTTCCATAAGGGTCCGGCGAGGGCGAGAATGATCAGGGCGGCGAGCAGCAGCCGCAGGGCAAGCAGCCAGGGCGGCATGTGCGCCGGAGTTTCCTCTTCCTCCTTAAGCCCCAGCAGCAGGCGCAGGGCGGGAAAGCGCACGCGCTGCGGCGAGGGCGGCGTGACGCGCAGCAGCCACCAGATGACCGGCAGCGCCAGCAGCGCCGCCAGCACCCAGGGAGCCGTGAAACTCAACGCGCCGATACTCAGCATCCGACCGTCTTCGTTGCCTCAGCGTGCCGCATAGCCGTCCTCTCCCGAAAGCGCCAGAAAAAGCGCCAGCAGCGCGGTCTGCGGCGGGCGGTCCGTGCGGTGGGCGTGGAAGGTCCAGCCCAGACGGCGCGCCGCCTCGCGCAGGGCGGCGCGATGCGCCTCCAGCCGCGCCCTGTATTCGGTCCGCAGGTTCTCCGCCCTTCCCGCGAGAAAGTTGATCTTCTCCTCGATGCCCTCGAATAACGTTCTGCCCCGGAAGGGTAAATCCTCTTCCGCCGGGTCGAGCACCTGAACCAGATGGCCGCGCACGCCCGCCGCGCGCCAGGCGGTCATCCGGTTCGTGATTTCCTCCGCCGGGCTCAAAAGATCGCCGATCAGCACCAGCCGCGCATGGGCGGGCAGCGGCTGATCCGGCGGAAGGGGCGCGGCCGGGACCTCCGCCGAGGTCAGATGGGCCGCCATGCGGCGAAGCGCCGCCCGGCCGGTGACCGGCCCGCCTTCCGCGCCCAGAAGCGCCACCCGTTCCCCGCCGCGGACCAGCAGGGACGTCAGGGCCAGCGCCAGA
>JBKHIN010000265.1:0-4774 GCA_046538635.1 Alphaproteobacteria bacterium | reverse complement strand
CGGAGAAGACAGGCCCTGGTGGCTGAGCCTGGTCAGCATGATGAAGGTCGCCATTGCGATTTCCTCTGCATTCGGACGCGGTGCGGCGCATGACGGCCGTTTGCCGGGCCGTGCCGGACGGCCCGGCAGCAAGCGGCGTCAGGCGGCCTGCCTGTTGAGCGAACTTTCCGCCAGTTCGGTCAGCTTGTGGTCCGCCGTCTTGTGTTCGTCGATCGTTTCCTGGAGGAGGCTGACCGCCTCGTCCATGTTCAGCCGCTTCGCCCAGGCGATCAGGGTTCCGTAGCGGGTGATTTCGTAATGCTCGATGGCCTGCGCCGAGGCAGCGATGCCCACGTCGCGGACATCCTCGGTGTCCGAAGCTGAAAGAATTTCGTGATTTTCCTCGATGATGCCGTCAATGGCCTCACAGGTGGTCCCGCTGGGCCGGGCGCCGAGAAGTTCGAAGACCTTTTCCAGCCTTTCGACGTCTTTCGCGGTTTCCTCACTGTGGCTCATGAGAAGCTGCCGCAATTCATCCGAGTCGGCCTTGTTCGCCATTTCCTTGTGTTCTTTGACCACCCGCTTTTCGGCGTAGTACATGTCCTTGACGAAGTGATGGAGAAGCTGTTTCAGAGTGTCCATGTGCAGTGTTCCTCGCTGGAAGGTGAACCGCCGCTCGGGCGGGGCCGGCATTGACGCCGCCAGACTGCAGGCAAAACGAAGCCGATGGGCTCAACGTTCCGGACCGGCCTCGAAATCCGGCCGGAGCACGCCCCGTCAGGTCCAGTCGAGAAGCAGATCCCCGTCCGGGCCGCGACGCACGGCCGTTCCGAACGGTTTGCCTTCGCGGTTCAGCGTTTGCGCGAGCCAGTCCGCTTCTTCGCGGGACGCGCGGTTGAGCCGAAAGTTTCGAATCCGCAGGGGAACCATCCGGCACCGGGCGAGCCGGCCGTCTGACGGCGATACGCTCGGGAAATACATCAGGACCAGATCGTCCCTGAAGCGTTCATAGCCGCTTATGCCTTCATAATCGTTAAGGAAATCGCCGCAGCCATAGAAGACCGGCCGGCCCTTGTACACCTCGATGCCCTTGACGTGATGCGAGGAATGGCCGTGGACGATGTCGGCCCCCGCCTCATCGATCAGTCCGTGGGCGAACCGTCTCTGCCCGGCGGGAATTTCATAGCCCCAGTTGCCGCCCCAGTGAACGGAGACGACGGCAATGTCGCCCTCCCGCTTGTGGCGGCGGACCTGGCGGGCGATGGGGGCGAGGGCGCCGCCGGAAAGGGCTTCGAGGTGATGGACGCCAGGCCGGCCGGGCCCGGCCGCCCAGCCGCGCGGAATGCCGCTGGAGGCCGCCCCCGCGGCAAATACGAGGATCCGGTTGCCGCCCGCCAGCTCCAGTATCGCGGGCGCCGCCGCCTCTTCGGCGTCGCGTCCGGCCCCTGCGATCTTCATGGGGGCACTCTTGAGCGAGTCCAGCGTGTCGGCCAGGCCCACCGGCCCCCAGTCCAGCACATGGTTATTGGCCAGCACACAGCAGTCGATCCCCGCCGCCGTGAGACAGGGCAGATTTTCCGGGTTCATCCGGTAACTGATGCCCCGTCCGCTGCACTCGCCGCGCGCGGTCACGCTGGTCTCGAGGTTGATGATGCGCGCGTCGGGCGCGGCGCGCTCCAGTTCGCCGAGCGCGTCGCCCCAGATATAGGGGAACCCCACCGGGCGCGGGATGTCTCCGCTAACCTCCTGCGCCAGTTCCACATAGGTGAGCGCCGATTTCACCCAGGGTTCACAGATGTGCGGATCGGCCGGATGCGGAAGAATCTGGTCGATGCCGCGTCCGGTCATCACATCTCCGCACAGAAACAGGGTGACGGCGCCTTCCTGCGGTGTCACGCGTGCACTCCGCTCTTTCGGGGCCGCCCCGCCGGCGCCGGACAGGGTTCCGCAAGCCGCCCCCGCGGCCAGCGCCATGAACGCCCGCCTGCCGATCCGCGCGGGCGAAGCGCCCCCGAATTTCGTCCTGCTCACCGCCGGCCTCGCGGGACCGCCTGCTATCTGCGCGCCAGATCCTCGTCCACTTCGTCCGGTTCGCGGTGCACGATCTCGTAGACGCGGGCCGCCCTGCCGGTCAGCGGGCGGCGCAATTCTCCCATGACGTCGTCCTCGTGCAGGAGATACGCCGCCGCCTGTTCCAGCTCGGCATGGCTGGCGCCGGTCGCCAGGATTTCAACGATCTTCTGGTCCTCGATATCGCCGAACAACCGGACGATATCCGCCCGGCCAATCGTTTGGGTCGTCATATCGAACCTCCGCGTTGAAAAGCCGTCCTTTTTGCAGCCGGCGCGTCACTCCGCCCGGCCTTCGGTTCGAGCATTGCCGGCGGATCGCTCGCCGGGAAGGTTTCCTCCAGCGCCTCGTCCAGAAGCTCGTTTCTGTGCAGCTCCTCCTGCTGCGAAGCTTCCGGCGTCTCCGGCGCCGGCCGCGGGACATTCGAGCGTTTTCCGGCCATCGGCGTCCGGCTCCGGCTGTTGCGCGCAATCATGCGAATGGTGCATATCTCTTACAATTCATGCTGGAAACGGCGCAGGAAACGGCCTGTTCCCCGCATAAGATAATTATTGGAACCCATACTGCAAAACGGCGAATTAATGCGCATCAAGAGGAGCGCATTCCGGGCGGCCCGTCCCGCGAGTCCGCCTGCCGGGAAGCTGCGGATCCGCCGGCCCTGTTGCGGGAACGCTCCGCCAGTACGGACCCGGCGAACTCTTGCGCTCCGTTTCCTTCCCCCGGCCTCCGCCGCATCGACGGGAATTCCGGAGCGAGCCCGGTTGCCGGGACGGTTTCACCGCCCCGCCGCACCCGTGGGCGATGGCGGCACGTCCGCAGGCTCCGGCTCCCAGGCGGTTTCATCGATTTCCAGATCCGCGAAATCCGCCGGGTCGAACACCGGATCCTGGCCCGCCTTGAGCTGCCGGTCGAAATCCGTCAGTATCCGGAGCCCGATACGGAAGAGCATCGCCACCGCGAACAGATTGACGAAGGCGAGCAGCGCCATCGTCACATCCGCATAGCTGAAGACGGTCGTCAGGTCCATGAGGGAGCCGGTAAAGGCAAGCGCGACAATCGCGGTGCGGAAGGTATCGAAGGCCAGCCGGTTCTCACCCGTATAGTAGTCGATGGCCGTCTCGCCCAGATAATAGCTGTACATGATGGAGGTGAAGGCGAAGAAGCCGAGCGCGACGGCGATGAACCCCGGCGCCCATGCGCCCACATGCATCTCCAGCGCATTCTGCGTCAGGATCACGCCGTCAATCGTGGGATCGTCGATGTCGATGCCCGAGGACAGGATGATGGCGGCCGTACAGGTGCAGATGATCGCCGTATCGATGAAGACGGAAAGCGCCTGCACCATGCCCTGCTGCGCCGGGTGGCGCACATAGGCCACCGCCGCGACATTGGGCGCGGAACCCAGCCCGGCCTCGTTGGAGAACAGGCCGCGCCGCACGCCCATGACGAGGGCCGCGCCCAGCCCTCCGCCGATGGCTTCCTCGAGTCCGAAAGCTCCGGCCACGATCGTTCCCAGTACGGAGGGCATCGCCTCGATGTTGGTCACGATGACGAACAGCGCCACGGCGATATAGGCCACGGCCATGACCGGCACCACGATCTCCGCCGTGCGCGCGATCCGGCGCACGCCGCCGAAAATCACGATGGCGAGAACGCTCGCCAGCAGGAAGCCCATGTAAACTTTCGGCATGTCGAATGCGTCGGAGAAGGACGTGCTGAAGCTGTAGCTCTGCACCGTCGGAAAGGCGAGGCCGAAGGTCACGAGCAGCAGGACCGAATAGAGCCCGGCCAGCGCCGGCGCCCCCGCGCCCAGCCGTTTTCGCAGCCCGCGGGTGATGTAGAAGGCGGGGCCGCCGCGATAATTGCCGCTGGGTTCGAGGCGCTTGAAAAGCTGCGCCAGAGAACACTCGAAAAAGCTTGTCGCCATGCCCAGAAGGCCGACGAGCCACATCCAGAAGATGGCGCCGGGCCCGCCCAGGGTGATGGCCACGGCCACGCCGGCGATATTGCCCGCGCCCACCCGTCCCGAAACGGACAATGCCAGCGCCTGAAACGAGGTCGGCTTGCCGCCGGAGCGGCGGAAGGCCTGTCCCAGAATGCCGAACATGCGGCCGAAAAAGCGGAACTGAACGAAACGGGAGCGAACGGTGAACCAGAGCCCCGCCGCCAGAAGCGCGACGATCAGGATCCAGTACAGAATCTCGGTCAATGCGGCAAGCATGCACTCCCCCCTCCGGCGGCTCCGGAACGCAGTTCTCATCCTCCGGTTGGCCCGGCGGACAGCGGCCGATGATCACCGCGCGGGACGCCGATGTCAAAAGCGGGAGTTGAGGGAATGTTGCGTTGCAGCGCGGGGCCCGGCAGTGTGGAACTGCGGCTTCCCCCCTCTTGCAAAATCAAGGGCTTGGCCCCCGCTGCGCGGCGTCTGAACCCAAGCCGCCGGGGGCACTCAAAGCCTCAGGAAAGCTCTGCCCGCCTCTCCTCTTCGCGGCCGGTGAAGCGCGACCAGCCTTCGTGCGGGCGGAAGCGGTCGCCATATTTGGAGGCCAGATCGTTGAGCGCGTCCCGGACTTCGCCGTAACCGCGGCGGCTTGCATAGGCGAGCGGCCCGCCGCGGAAGGGCGCGAAGCCGGTGGCGAAGATCATGGCGCCGTCGACAACGTCTTCCTCTTCCACGACGCCCTCGGCCAGGCAGCCCACGCAGGCGTCGATCATGGGCAGGATC
>JBKHIN010000264.1:0-4782 GCA_046538635.1 Alphaproteobacteria bacterium | reverse complement strand
TGCCGATGTTGCAGTGCGGCTTCGTTCTCTCAAACTTCTCCTTGGCCATCTTTCTTCTCCGTAATCTGACGGATATGGGTTCAAAGGGTTCTCCGGCGGCCTCATGCCTGTTTCGCGATGACCTCGTCGGCGACGGCCTGGGGCACCTGTTCATAGTGGTCGAAGAACATGCTGTATTGGGCACGTCCCTGGCTCATGGAGCGCAGCGTGTTCACATAGCCGAACATGTTCGCCAGCGGCACCATCGCCGTGACCACCTGCGCGTTGCCGCGGGCTTCCGTAGCCTGAATTTGTCCGCGGCGGCTGTTCAGGTCGCCGATCACGTCGCCCATATATTCTTCCGGCGTGATCACCTCGACGCGCATCACCGGCTCGAGCAGCTTGATGCCCGCGCGCGGCGCCACTTCCCGAAAGGCCGCCCGCGAGGCGATCTCGAAGGCCAGCACGCTGGAGTCCACGTCGTGGAAGGCGCCGTCGATCAGGCGCACCTTGAAGTCGATGACCGGATAGCCCGCCAGGATGCCGCTTTCGGCCACGCTTTTCAGGCCCTTCTCGACGCCCGGGACATATTCCTTGGGCACCGAGCCGCCCACGATCTCGCTTTCGAACTCGAAGCCGGAGCCCGTTTCGCCCGGCTCGAACACCAGCTTCACGCGGGCGAACTGACCGGAGCCGCCGGTCTGCTTCTTGTGGGTGTAGTCCACCTCGGCGAGCTGCGTGATGGTTTCGCGATAGGCCACCTTGGGCGCGCCCACATTGGCGCCCACCTTGAACTCGCGCTTCATGCGGTCGACGATGATGTCCAGGTGCAATTCGCCCATGCCCTTGATCACCGTCTGGCCGGATTCCTCGTCCGTGGTCACACGGAAGGAGGGGTCCTCCTGAGCCAGCCGGTTGAGGGCGATCGCCATCTTTTCCTGGTCGTTCTTGGAGCGCGGCTCCACGGAAAGCTCGATAACGGGATCGGGAAATTCCATCCGCTCAAGGACGATCGGCTTGTTGGCATCGGCCAGCGTGTCGCCGGTGGTGGTCTGCTTCAGGCCCGCAATGGCCACGATGTCGCCGGCATGGGCTTCCTTGATGTCCTCGCGGTGATTGGAATGCATCTGAAGCATGCGGCCGATGCGCTCGCGCTTGCCCTTGACCGTGTTCATCAGCGCCGAGCCCGAGGTGATCACGCCGGAATAGACGCGCACGAAGGTCAGCGAGCCCACGAAGGGATCGTTCATGATCTTGAAGGCCAGGCCCGCCGTCGGTTCCTCATCGGTGGGATTGCGGCTCGCCTCTTCTTCCGAGTCGGGAAGAACGCCGCGGATGGCCGGTACGTCGGCGGGCGACGGGCAATAGTCCACCACGGCATCCAGCAGGGGCTGCACGCCCTTGTTCTTGAAGGCCGACCCGCACAGCACGGGACAGAAGGCAAGCTGGATGGTTCCCTTGCGGATCAGTTTCCTGAGGGTTTCCTCATCCGGCTCGTTGCCTTCCAGATAGGCCTCGAGCGCGGCCTCATCCTGTTCCACGGCCATCTCGATGAGCTTGTCGCGGTATTCGGCCGCCCGGTCCGCCAGATCGGCCGGCACGTCCACATATTCATATTCGGCGCCCAGGGATTCGTCCTTCCAGACGATGCCGCGCATCTTGATGAGATCGATGACGCCCTTGAAATCGCTTTCCGCGCCGATGGGCAGCTGCAGCACCAGCGGGTGCGCGCCCAGGCGCTCCTGGATCATTTCCACGGAGCGGTAGAAGTCCGCGCCCAGCTTGTCCATCTTGTTGACGAACACCATGCGCGGCACGCCGTACTTGTCGCCCTGGCGCCAGACGGTTTCCGTCTGCGGCTCCACGCCCGCATTGGCGTCGAGCAGCGCGATGGCGCTGTCGAGCACGCGCAGGGAGCGCTCCACCTCGATGGTGAAATCCACATGGCCCGGCGTGTCGATGATATTGATGCGCTTGTCCTGCCAGAAACAGGTGGTGGCGGCGGAGGTGATGGTGATGCCGCGCTCCTGCTCCTGTTCCATCCAGTCCATGGTGGCGGCGCCGTCATGCACTTCGCCGAGCTTGTGGCTGCGCCCCGTGTAGAACAGGATGCGCTCGGTCGTCGTGGTCTTGCCGGCGTCGATATGCGCCATGATGCCGATATTCCGGTAATCGTGGATGGGTGTCTTTCTCGGCATGGTGTCGATCCTCTATCGGGCCGGATGCGCCCGGAACTGTTCCTTTACCAGCGGTAGTGGGAGAAGGCCCGGTTGGCCTCCGCCATCTTGTGGGTGTCTTCACGCTTCTTCACGGCCGCGCCGCGGTTGTTGGCCGCGTCCAGCAGCTCGCCGGACAGGCGCGCGCGCATGGTGGTTTCGTTGCGCTTGCGCGCTGCCGCGATGATCCAGCGGATGGCCAGCGCGCGGCGCCGCTCGGGGCGGACCTCCACGGGCACCTGGTAAGTGGCGCCGCCCACACGGCGCGAGCGCACCTCGATGGCGGGCATGACATTGTTGAGTGCGTCGTGGAAAAGCTGAACCGGCTCCTGCGAGGTCTTGGCCTGCATTTCGTCGAAGGCGCCGTAGACGATCCGTTCGGCGACCGACTTCTTGCCGTCCAGCATCAGGCAACTCATGAACTTGGACACCACCGCGTCGCCGAACTTGGCGTCGGGGATCACTTCGCGCTTTTCCGCCCTGTGCCGCCGTGACATGTGCTTCGTTCCTCAAAGCTCTGCGCCGCTCGCGGGCGCCAATCTTCAAATGTCCGCTTCCGGACGAATTCCCTATTTCGGCCGCTTGGCCCCGTATTTGGAGCGGCGCTGCCTGCGATCCTTCACGCCCTGGGTGTCCAGCACGCCGCGCAGAATGTGATAGCGCACGCCCGGCAGGTCCTTCACGCGGCCGCCGCGAATGAGCACCACGGAGTGCTCCTGGAGGTTATGGCCCTCCCCGGGGATGTAGCCGATCACCTCGTGGCCGTTGGTCAGCCGCACCTTCGCCACCTTCCGCAGGGCCGAGTTGGGCTTTTTCGGCGTCGTCGTATAGACGCGCGTGCACACGCCGCGCCGCTGCGGGCACTGTTCCAGATGCACCACCTTGTTGCGCTTCACCGGCTTCTGCCGGGGCTTGCGGATCAATTGTTGTATCGTCGGCATCTTGCCTTCCGTTCACTTCGATTTCCGGTTCCCGCGCCGCTTCGTCCGACGGCGCCCCGGTTTCCGGCATCCGGACCTGTCCCGCATGCCAAGGCGCGCACGGCCCCGCCGCCCCGGAACGCCAAAGGAAGCGAAAAAGGGCGGGAGCGCCTGCGCCGCCGCGAAAGCGCCTCAACACAGAGGATCCCGATCCCTCGAAGGGCCCGAGATCATGGCCGGTGCTGCGTTTGTTAAGTCCTGACAGCGTCTAGAGCCCTCGGGCCCTACAGCCTGCCGCCAAAATGCGCGCGGACAATATCACGGCAGACCGGGCCGTCAAGCCCGGCTTTCAGCGAAAATGCCATGCCGCCGGCGGCCTTTACCGGCGCCGGTGTACATCGCCCCGCCCGATCCTGCAAGCGCGAAGACGCGGCAGGGAAAATTTATTGCGGCGGGTGAAGACGTCGCTTTCCGGCCGGGATAGGCTGTCCGGCGAATTCTTGACGGGAATCAACACACGGGGAGGAAACCATGTCCGGAGAACTGAATCCGGCGCGCATCGTTGAAACGGCCAGCGCATTCTGGGCGTCACAGGTGCTGGTGAGCGCCACTTCTCTCAATCTTTTCACGGAGTTGGGGGACGAGGCGCTGACGGCGCCTGAACTGGGCAAGCGCCTGAACCTGCATGAACGGGCCTGGTACGACTTCTTCGACACGCTGGTGGCCCTGCGCTTTCTGGAGCGCGACGGCGAGGGTCCCCAGGCCCGTTACCGCAACACGGCCGAGACCGCGGCCTTTCTCAACAAGAACAACCCCGAATATGTGGGCGGCATGCTGGAGATGGTCCATGACCGGATCTATCCGTTCTGGGCCGATCTCACCACCGCGCTGAAGACCGGAGAGCCCCAGAACGAAGCCAAGCATCTGGGTGCGGAAGCCGCCGGGAAGCTGTTCGACGAACTTTACGCCGATCCGGACCGGCTGGAGCAGTTTCTGGGCGCGATGGCGGGCGTCTCCCGGCACAACTTCGCGGCCTTCGCCGAAAAGTTCGACTTTTCCGGCCACAGGAGCCTGTGCGACGTGGGCGGCGCGACCGGCCTGCTTGCCGCCACGGTGGCCAAACGTCACCCGGAAATCGAATGCGCCACATTCGACCTGCCCGCCGTGGAGCCGGTGGCCGCGCGCTCCCTGCGCAACTGGGGACTCGAGGGACGCGTGAAAGTGCTGTCGGGCGATTTCTTCGCCGATCCCCTGCCCCGGGCCGACGTGCTGACCATGGGCATGATCCTTCACGACTGGAACCTGGAACGGAAGATGACGCTGATCCGCAAGGCCCATGAAGCCCTGCCGGAGGGCGGCGTCTTCGTGGCCATCGAGAACCTCATCGACGACGCCAGGCGCGAAAACGCCTTCGGCCTGATGATGTCGCTGAACATGATCGTGGAGACCGGCGACGGCTTCGATTTCACCGGCGCCGATTTCGACGGCTGGTGCCGGGAGGCAGGTTTCAGGCGCACGGAGGTCATGCACCTCAACGGACCCTGCAGCGCGGCCATTGCGTATAAGTGAGGGTCGGCCAGAGGAAGTTCGCCTCTTTCCTCCCGGCATCTTCGGTCGAATCCGGCGCGTGCGACTGCCTCGCCTCTCCCTCGGGAGAGGGAGGGGCC
>JBKHIN010000263.1:0-4789 GCA_046538635.1 Alphaproteobacteria bacterium | reverse complement strand
CGGACGGTAATTTCCCCATCGATGACCACGGCCCGCTGTTCGATCTTGTGCATGCCCAGAATGCCCGACTGGGGCGCATTCAGAATGGGCGTGGACAGCAATGATCCGTACACGCCGCCATTCGAAATGGTGAAGGTGCCGCCCTGCAATTCCTCGAGGCTGATCTGCCCCTCCCGCGCGCGCCGGCCGAAATCGTTGATCTTCTTCTCGATCTCGGCGAGCGAGAGCCGGTCGGCATCGCGCAAGACCGGCACCAGCAACCCGCGCTCCGTACCCACGGCGACACCGATGTCGTAATAGTTCTTGTAGATGATGTCCCTGTCCTCGATCTCGGCATTGACCGCCGGGATCTCGCGCAGCGCCACGACGCACGCCTTGACGAAGAAGGACATGAAGCCCAGGCGCACATTGTGCCGGCGCTCGAAAATGTCCTTGTACTCCGCGCGCACCGCCATGATGTGGCTCATGTCCACCTCGTTGAAGGTGGTAAGCATGGCCGCCGTGTCCTGCGCCTCCTTGAGGCGGCGGGCGATGGTCTGGCGAAGGCGGGTCATGGGCACCCGCTCCTCGCGGGCTTCGCCGCGGGACTCCGGCGCCCGGCGGGCTTCGGCGGCGGGCATCCTTTCCGCGCGCTCAGGCCGCGCCTCCTTCGTGCGCGCCCGTTCCCGTTCGTCTTCCTCGCCACGGCGTTCCAACGCGGCCAGGGCGTCGGCCTTGGTCACGCGGCCGCCCCGGCCCGTGCCGTCCACTTCGGAAAGATCGAGATCGTTTTCTTCGACGATGCGGCGGACGGAGGGCGCCACATGCTCGCGTTCCTGCCCGGCCCGGCCGTCGCCGCGCTTGCCTTCGACCGCCCGTTCCTCCGGTTCCTCGCGGGCGGGACTGGGCGGGGCCTTCTCGCCCCCGGGTTCCCTTTTCTCTTTTACAGGCGCCTCACCCTCTTCAATGCTTCCCAGCACAGACCCCACCTGCACCGTGTCGCCCTCTTTCACGGATATTTTTGCGATGACGCCGGACGCGGGGGCGGGAACCTCCAGCGTGACTTTGTCGGTTTCCAGTTCGACAAGGGGCTCGTCGGCCTCGACCGCGTCACCTTCCTGCTTGAACCACTGAGCTACCGTGGCCTCGGTCACCGACTCACCCAGATCGGGCACGCGAATATCCGTCATCGTCCTCTGTTCCCGACTTTACCTGCGGTCCGGATGCCCGGCAGGTTCCCGAACGGCCGGGCCGGCGCCGCCCTGTTTTCGTGAAGGCCAACGGCAGCCCGCGGCTGTGCGCTGCACACCGGATACACCGTCGCCGCCCGCTTTCAAAGCCTCATCCGGTCCGCCGCCGGAGGCCCGTCTGTAATCGCGGTTCTCTCTCACCGTTCGATGGAAAACGCCTCCGTGAGAATGTTCCGGAGTTCCGCCCTGTGCTTGCTCGTCAGCCCGGAGGCGGTCGAGGCGGACGCCGGACGCCCCACATAGCGGGGACGGCGGGTGCGCGCCTCGATCCGGTTGAGGACCCACTCCACATTGGGCTCCATGAAACTCCATGCGCCCATGTTCTTGGGTTCCTCCTGACACCAGATCACATCGGCCTGTCTGAAACGTTCCAGCTCCTTGATAAGGCTCTTTGCCGGGAATGGATAAAGCTGCTCCACCCGCAACAGTTGAATGTCATCAATGCCGCGCCGTTCCCGCTCCTCGAGGAGATCGTAATAGACCTTGCCCGAACACAGGACCACCCGGACGATCTCCTCATCCGGCTTCAGCGCGCCCGAGCGGCCCTTCTTCGGGTCCGCATCGTCCCATAGAACCCGATGGAAGGAAGACCCCGGCCCCATGTCTTCGAACGCCGAAACGCAGCGCTTGTAGCGCAGCAGCGACTTCGGCGTCATGATGACGAGCGGCTTGCGGAAATTACGATGGATCTGGCGCCGCAGGATGTGGAAATAGTTCGCAGGCGTTGTGCAGTTGGCGACCTGGATATTATCCTCCGCACACTGCTGGAGGAAGCGCTCCGGCCGCGCGGAAGAGTGCTCCGGTCCCTGACCTTCATATCCGTGCGGCAGAAGCAGCACGAGGCCAGACATGCGCAGCCATTTACGTTCGCCGCTGGTGATGAACTGATCGATGATGACCTGGGCGCCGTTGGCGAAATCACCGAACTGCGCCTCCCAGAGCACAAGCGCGTTGGGTTCGGCAAGACTGTAGCCGTATTCGAAGCCCAGCACGGCCATCTCCGAAAGCATGGACTCGATGACCTCGAATTTGGCCTGGCCCTCTTCGATGTGATTGAGCGGGGTATACCGGTCTTCCGTCTCCTGATCGACCCACTGGCTGTGCCGCTGGGAGAACGTGCCGCGGCCGGAATCCTGCCCCGACAGGCGCACCGGATAGCCTTCGACCAGAAGCGTGCCGAAGGCAAGCGCCTCGGCCGTCGCCCAGTCGATGCCCTCGCCGGAACGGATCATTTTTTCCTTATTGGTCAGAATGCGCTTCAATGTCCGGTGCAGATTGAAGTCTGCAGGCGGGCGTACGAGCGCCTCGCCCACCCTGCGCAACGTATCGATCTCCTGCGCCGTCTGGCCACGCCGGTCATCGCCCCGGGCGACCTGCAGGCCGGCCCAGCGTCCGTCAAGCCAGTCCGCCTTGTTCGGACGATAGCTGTCGGAAGCTTCGAAGTCGTCCTCGAGACGCTTCTGGAACTCCGACCTTTCCGAGGCCACATCGTCGGCGGTGACGAGTTTCTCTTCGATCAACCGCTCGCTGTAGATTTTCAGTGTGGTGGGATGTGAACGGATCATTTTATACATGAGCGGCTGGGTGAAAGCCGGCTCGTCGCCTTCGTTGTGGCCAAAACGCCGGTAACAGAACATGTCAATGACCACGTCCTTGGCGAATTTCTGCCGGAACTCGGTGGCGATCCGGGCCACATGGACCACCGCTTCCGGATCGTCCCCGTTCACATGGAAGATCGGCGCCTGCACCATGAGCGCGACGTCCGACGGGTAGGGCGAGGAACGTGCGAAGCGCGGGCTCGTGGTGAAGCCGATCTGATTGTTGACGATGATGTGCAGGGTGCCGCCGGTCCGGTGCCCCTTCAATCCGGACAGGCCGAAACATTCCGCAACCACGCCCTGCCCCGCGAACGCCGCGTCGCCGTGCAGCAACAGCGGCAGCACCGTGCGGCGTTCCGTGTCGTTCCACTGGGCCTGCTTGGCGCGCGCCTTGCCCAGCACCACCGGATCCACCGCTTCCAGGTGGGACGGATTCGCGGTCAGCGACAGGTGCACGGAATTGCTGTCGAATTCCCGGTCGGAGGAGGCGCCCAGATGGTATTTGACGTCTCCGGAGCCTTCGACATCGTCCGGATGCGCCGCACCGCCCCTGAATTCATGGAAAATGGCCCGATAGGGCTTGCCCATCACATTGGCAAGCACGTTGAGACGCCCCCGGTGGGCCATGCCCAGCACGATTTCCTTCACGCCCAGCTGGCCGCCGCGCTTGATGATCTGTTCCATGGCCGGGATCGCCGCTTCCGCCCCGTCCAGGCCGAAACGCTTGGTGCCCGTGTATTTCACGCCCAAAAACTTTTCGAACCCCTCCGCCTCCACCAACTTGTTGAGGATCGCCTTCTTGCCTTCGGGCGTGAAATGAACTTGCTTGTCCGGCCCTTCGATGCGTTCCTGGAGCCACAGCTTCTGTTCCGGATCGGTGATGTGCATGAACTCCACACCGATGGTGGAGCAATAGGTCCGGTTGAGAATATCGAGCATCTGCCGGAGTGTTGCGGTTTCCAGCCCCAGCACGTTGTCGATGAAGATAGGCCGGTCCATATCGGCTTCCGTGAAGCCGTAGGTCTCCGGCATCAGTTCGGGATGGCTCTTGCCGTTTTCCAGCCCAAGCGGATCCAGGTTGGCCTTGAGATGACCGCGGATGCGGTAGGCGCGAATCATCATCAGTGCCCGGACGGAGTCGATCGTTGCCGCCCGGACCTCGTCGGGGCTCGCACCCTGCTGGCGCGCCTCCAGCTTCTCTTCCAGTTCGGCCATGCGGGCGGGCACGCCGATGGGCTTGCCGTCGGCTCCGTCCAGGGTAACGTCGGAAGGCAGGGCGCCCAGAAGCTCGGAACCCTCGGGCAGCGGCACCCGCGCCGTGCCGTGGGCAGTGTGCGCCGCCTCGCTCAGCACCTGCGCCTTGTCGTCACCAAGTTCGCGGAAAAAGGCCTGCCAGCTTTCGTCTACAGACTCCGGGTCTTCCACGTAGCGGGCGTAAAGGTCTGCAACGTAGGGAGCGTTCGAGCCATAGAGAAAGGAGGTCTGTTCGAAAACCTCATTCAAGCTCTGTTTCGCCATGCTCAATCGGCGCACCGGTTACAGTGCGTCGCCTCAAATCTGTACAAGCTTGGCCCCCCGGATCGGCGACGGAGGGTAAGCTCCGCCGGTCGTTCAGTGTGGCATAACGCGCCCATGACCGGCGATCAAGGAAACTTAGGGCCGCAAGGTAGAGTTTCCAGGCGGCGGCGCGGCCCGGACACAACCCGCCACAACCGGAGGCGTCCTCCAGACCGGCAGTCAAACCTGCGCCGGCCCGCCTCAACGGGCATGAACCCTAGACCCTCAAGGTGAACGGGAGGTGAGCAGGAACCGTTCCGGCTGCACTCACGCCTTCAGGAGGTCCACCAGCGTCGTGCCGAGGGCGGCGGGATTGTCGGCGACCTTGATGCCCGCCGAACGCATGGCCTCGATCTTGTCCTCCGCGCCGCCCCGGCCGCCGGATATGATGGCGCCGGCATGGCC
>JBKHIN010000262.1:0-4792 GCA_046538635.1 Alphaproteobacteria bacterium | reverse complement strand
CCAGCCATGCGCGGCAGCGATGTCCACGATATCGCAGGCCGAGGCCAGCGGCGTAAGCATGGTGACGCGCGCGGCAAGCTCTTCGGGCACGCCGGCCGAAACCCATTCGCGCAAACGTTTTTCATAGCGGCGGCGGTCGAAATCCGTCAGTGCACGGCCGATGCGGGAACGCAGCACCCCCAGGCCCTGCGCATAATGATCCACCACCTCGCCGATCTGCACCGTCTCCGCGCAATAGCGCAGGAACCACAGGACCTGCGAGCGCAGGAAATCGATGACGCTGAGGTGAAGCTGTGTCTGCACGCTGGCGGGCAGCGCCAGATCGAGCGCGTTGATGCCGTCGCGCAGGGCCCGCAGCTCGAACAGTTCGCGCGCGGCCACATAGCAGCGCACGATATCGGGCGCGCTGTGGCCCAGATTCTCCCGCGTGCGGTTGACGAAGGCCAGTCCGCCCGTGTTGACCACATCGTTGGCAAGCGAAGAGGCGATGATCTCCCGGCGCAGCCGGTGCGCCGCAATCTCTTCCGGAAACTCCGTCGACAGAACTTCCGGGAAATAGCGCATCAGTTCCGCATTCAGAAACGGGTCGTCGGGCAGGACGCTGTCCACCAGTTCGTCAAAGAGCGTGATTTTCGAATAGGCGAGCAGCACCGAGATTTCCGGGCGGGTCAGCCCCTGTCCCCTGTCCTTCAGTTCCTGCAGGGCCTCGTCGTCGGGCAGGAATTCCACCTTGCGGTCGAGCAGGCGCTTGCGCTCCAGAATGCGCATGAAACGGCCATGGGCGTCGATATCCGCGGGCGCGGTGGCCTCCGCCAGCGTCAGCGCGAGCGTCTGGCGGTAATTGTTCTGCAGCACCAGTGAGGCCACGTCCTCGGTCATGCGCGAGAGCAGCGCATTGCGCGAGGCCATGTCCAGGCGTCCCGCGCGCAGGGCGTTGCCGAGCGCGATCTTGATATTGACCTCGTGGTCCGAGGTGTCCACGCCCGCTGCATTGTCCACGGCGTCCGTGTTGATGCGCCCGCCCCTCCGCGCATACTCGACCCGTCCGCGCTGGGTGCAGCCCAGATTGGCGCCCTCGCCGATTACCCGCGCGCGCAGTTCGTCGGCATTGACGCGAACCTGGTCGTTGGATGGATCGCCGACCTGAAAATTGCTTTCCGTGGAGGCCTTCACATAGGTGCCGATACCGCCGAACCAGAGCAGGTCCGCCTGCGCGGTGAGAATGGCACGGATCACTTCCACCGGCGTCGCCTGCTCGTGGTCCAGCCTCAGCACCCGGCGCGCTGCCGCCGACAGGGGGATGGACTTGCGGCTCCGGCTGTATACGCCGCCCCCGGAGGAAATCAGGCCGGTGTCGTAATCCGCCCAGCTCGAGCGCGGCAGTTCGAACAGCCGCCGGCGCTCCCGGTACGACGTTTCCGGGTCGGGGTCGGGATCGATGAAAATGTCCCGGTGATCGAAGGCGGCGATCAGGCGGATCTGGCGCGACAGCAACATCCCGTTGCCGAACACGTCGCCCGACATGTCGCCGACGCCCACCACGGTGAAGGGCGCCGTCTGGGTGTCGATGCCCATCTCCCGGAAGTGCCGCTTGACCGCCTCCCACGCCCCGCGCGCCGTGATGGCCATTTTCTTGTGGTCGTAGCCCTGGCTGCCGCCGGAGGCGAAGGCGTCACCCAGCCAGAAATCGTAGGACGCGGCCACCTCGTTCGCGATGTCGGAGAAGGAGGCCGTGCCCTTGTCCGCAGCCACGACAAGATAGGGGTCCTCGTTGTCATGGATCACCACATCGCGGGGCCGGACGGCTTTTCCGTCCACCACATTGTCGGTCACGTCCAGCAGGGCGGAGATGAAGGTGCGGTAGCAGGCAATCGCCTCGCGCTGGATATCGTCCCGGGTGCCCGCCTCGGGCAGCTGCTTGGGCACGAAACCGCCCTTGGCGCCCACCGGCACGATCACGGCGTTCTTCACCTGCTGGGCCTTGACGAGGCTCAATACCTCGGTGCGGAAATCCTCCCTGCGGTCGGACCAGCGCAGGCCCCCGCGCGCAATGGCGCCCTGGCGCAGATGAACCCCTTCCACACGGGGGGAATAAACGAAGATTTCCGCCCACGGACGGGGCAGGGGCAGAATATCGATCCGGCTGCTTTCGATCTTGACGGAGAGATAGTCCTTGCGCATCCCGTCTGCGTTCGTCTGATAATAGCTCGTGCGCAGCGTACAGTGGATAAGATGCGCGACATTGCGGATGATGCGGTCGGAGTCGAGGCTCTCCACGCCTTCAAGCGCGTCGTTGATCTGCCCGCGGAGGCCCTCCGCCTGTGCCCGCCGCTCCTCATAGGGACAGTCAAGTGACGGATCGAAGCGAATCCGGAAAAACTCGACCAAAAGCCAGGCGATGTCTCCGTGTGCGGATAGCGCATCCGCCATGTAAGTGAGGCTGTAGGTCTGGCCTGCCTGCCGCAGGAACTTGGCGTAGGTCCGCAGGATCACCACGTCCTGCCAGTCGAAGGTCTGTTCCAGGACCAGCCGGTTGAAATTGTCGTTCTCCGCCCGGCCGAACCAGATCGCCTCGAAGGCGCGCTCGAACGCGCCGCCGGGACCGGGCACGCCGATGGCGCGGCCCTCGATATGTTCCATACGGAAATTGTGGATCCAGATGGACCGGCCGCCGCCGCTCACGCCCGCCGCGGTCCGGCCCGTATCGCGGCGCAGATCGACCCGGTAAGGAGATTCGTCGAGAACGCGCAGTCCCATATTTTCGAACACCGGCAGGCAATCGCTCAGGGGCAGCGGGTCGTCCCAGTTGAACAGCTTGACGTGGAGCGTATGGTCCGGCTCGCCTTCCTGCCGGGTGCAGGTGATCGCCACCCGCCTCTCGTCCAGGGCCTCCATGACGTTGATGTCGGCGCAGGCAATCCCGGGCGTGAACTCGTCGACATAGGCGGCCGGAAAGCCGCGGCCGTAGCGCTCGTACAGTTCGCGCGCACGCAGGCCGGGCTCGCGCTCGTCGATGGCGTCACGCAGATCATCCGCCCAGTTGCGCGCCGCCTGGTCGATGCGCTGCTCCAGCGCGTCGAGATCGGGCTCGGGCCGGGGCGTCAGCCGGCGGCCGATGATGAAGTGAACGCGGGCAAGGGGGCCGTCCCCGAAGGAGGGGTAGAAACTCGACACCCGTCCCTCGAAGGCTTCGGCCAGCATTTCGCCCACCTTCACCCGCAGATCCGAATCGTAGCGGTCGCGCAGAACGAAGACGAGCACGGACACGAAGCGGTCGAACCGGTCATGGCGGACGAATATCTTGGTGCGGGGGCGTTTCTGCAGGCGGAGAATGCCCAGCGCCGTGCGCAGCAGCTCATCCTCCGTAACCTGAAAGAATTCGTCGCGGGGAAACGTCTCCAGAATGTTGATGAGCGCCCGCTCGTCATGGGCCTCGGGCGGCAGGTGGGCCCGCTCCACCACGATGCGGGCCTTGCGCTTCAGCAGCGGAATCTGGAACGGGCTGCGGTTATAGGCGACCGCCGTGAACAGGCCCACAATGCGCCGCTCGCCCACCACCTCGCCGTCGCCGCCATAGAGCTTCACGCCCACATAGTCCATATAGACCCGGCGGTGCACGGTGGAGCGCACATTGGCCTTCGTGACGATGATGGGCGAGGGCGTCATCAGGAATTCGCGCACTTCCGGCGTCATGCTGACCAGTTCGCCCTTGCGGCGCAGCACATGGGCGTTGGGATCGCGCAGCAGGCCGAGGCCCGAATCGGGCAGCGACTGCAGTTCGCCCTCTTCGACCCCGCCCACGATCTGATAGTCGCGCATGCCCAGAAAGGCGAAATGGTCCGAGTGCATCCATTCCAGGAAGGCGCGCACTTCCTCCCATTCGTCCGGATCCGAGCCCCCGGGCGGGCGGCCCCGCATGGCGGCGATGAGGTCCCGCAGAAGCTGGCGCATCGGCCGCCAGTCCGTGACCGCGAGTTCCACATCGGCAAGAACATTCAGAATGCGGAGCTGAATCCGGCTCAGCACCTCGGGATCGTCCTGCCGGTCTACGGCGAGGTGCATGAGCGATTCGCGCACATACCCTTTGTCCCGCGCCGATTTCTCGGCCCGCTTGCTGTCTTCGGTGAATTCGGCGGACTCCACGGCCTTGCGCAAGCCGCCGGCGTCGCGCCGCACCTCCACGATGGGATGCAGGATGCCGTGAATGCGCAGTCCCAGATCGTTCAGTTCCCCCAGCACCGAATCGATGATGAAGGGCATGTCGTCGCAGACGATGTCGATGATGGTGTGCCGCGAGTTCCAGCCGTCTTCTTCCGGGTCCGGATTGAAAACGCGCACCAGGCGCATGCCGGAGGGGCGGTGCTCGAAAAACTTCCAGTAGGAGAAGGCGATGGCCTCGAGCACCCGGGGAGTCGCGCCCGCGAGGTCGTCATACTCCACCCGGTCGTAGAGATAGGCCACGAATTTCCGGAATTCGCGCCGTTCACCGGCGGGCAGGTCGCGTCCCGCCGAGGCCGCTGCCTCGCTTTTCTTGTCCTGAACCGACACGTGAGTTCCGCGGTTTTCGAGCTGGGTTCGTTCCGCCGCGGCCTGTCCGGCCTGTTGCTCCGCCGCCGCGGCGGGCCGACATTAACCCGCAAATCTCACGCTGTACACGGGGTTCCGCGCCCCTTTCGGAGCGGAGGTTCCATCCCCGATCCGGGCGAACGAGCATTGCCGCAAAAGCCGGAAAGCCCGCACACCCTGCCGGGGTGACGCGGGCTTCCGGCGCCTGAGAGCCGGCCCTCCGGAC
>JBKHIN010000261.1:0-4795 GCA_046538635.1 Alphaproteobacteria bacterium | reverse complement strand
TGCAATGGCGGGCAGCTGACTCTGGGGCTGCCGGTTCTCTCGCCCAGGGAAGCGCGGGCCCGCGGCGCCAGGGCCGTCGTGATCGGTGTCGCGTCCATCGGCGGCGTGCTCGCCCCCTCCTGGATACCCCATCTGGTGGCGGCCCTGGAGGCGGGGCTGGACATTATCAGCGGTATGCACCGTCCGCTCGCGGAACACACGGAACTGAAAGAGGCCGCCGGGCGTCATGGTTGCCGCTTGATCGACGTTCGCCGCCCGCCGCCCGGCCTGACAGTCGGGACAGGCCGCAAACGTTCCGGAAAGCGCCTGTTGACCGTGGGCACGGACTGCGCCCTGGGCAAGAAATACACGGCCCTCTCCCTCACCCGGGCGTTCCGGGCATGGGGCGTTGCCGCCGACTTTCGCGCCTCCGGCCAAACGGGTATCATCATTGCGGGGGAGGGAATCGCCATCGACGCGGTGGTTTCCGATTTCGTGTCCGGCGCCGCCGAGGCTCTCAGTCCGGATGCGGACGACCGTCACTGGGACGTGATCGAGGGGCAGGGATCGTTGTTTCACCCCAGCTATGCCGGTGTTTCCCTTGGCCTGCTGCACGGTTCGCAGCCGGACGTTTTCGTATTGTGCCATCAGGCCGGCAGGACGCACACCCTGGGCATGCCGGAGCCATTGGCGTTGCCCGGCCTGGGGGAGGCCATACTGGTTCACTTGCTGCATGCGCGGCGGACCAACCCAGCCGCAAAATGCGGTGGAATCAGTTTGAACACGGCACATCTTTCCGAAAAAGAAGCTCAAGCGGAAATGGAGGCGGTGTCGAACCGGACGGGCCTGCCTTGCGCCGATCCGTTGCGGGGCGGGCCGCGTTTCGAAATGCTGGTGCGGTCTTGTCTCGGCTTATGACACCAAAGCTGACGGGCGCCTGAGTACGGGTTCGTGGAGGTATAGGAATGACATTTCGGATTTCGGAGATCGGCCGGTGGGCGGGGGCGCTGGCTTTGGCGGGTGTCCTCGCCGCTTGCGGCGGCGAGCAGGGCGGCGCGAACAACGGCGCGGCGGACGCGCGGACCGGCGAAACGGCGGCAGTTTACGACGTAATCATTCGTGACGGGACGGTCTATGAGGGTTCCGGGAAGCCCGGCGTCGAGGCGGATATTGCGATCCGGGGCGAACGCATCGCGGCCATCGGCGATCTGGACGGCGCCACGGCGGACACCGAGATCGACGCCGCGGACCGGGCCGTCACACCCGGTTTCATCAATATGCTGAGCTGGGCCATCGTCAGTCTGATCGAAGACGGACGGGGCCTGAGCGATATCAAGCAGGGCGTGACGCTGGAGGTCTTCGGCGAGGGCTGGTCGATGGGGCCGCTCACGCCGGCCTCGGCGGAAACCATGCAGAGCATGTTCGGCCGGGACATCGAATTCGACGTGGAATGGACGACGCTGGGCGGCTATCTGGAATGGCTGACGGCGCGCGGGGTCTCGCCCAATGTGGCCAGCTTCGCGGGCGCCACCACCCTCCGCATCAACTACATGGGCTTCGAGGATCGTCCGCCCACCTCACACGAACTGGTGCGCATGCAGGCGGACCTGGCGCTGGCGATGGAGGAAGGCGCCGTGGGCCTGGGCACCTCGTTGATCTACCCGCCCGCCTTCTATGCCGGAACGGATGAACTGACCGCCCTGGCGAAAGTGGCCGGACGCTATGGCGGCGTCTACACCTCTCACATGCGCTCGGAGGGGGCGCGCCTGCTGGAAGCCGTCGATGAGCTGATCGCGATTGCCCGCACAACCGGCATTCGCGCCAACATCTATCATCTCAAGGCCGCGGGTAAGAAAAACTGGCACAAACTCGACGCGGTGTTCGAGAAGGTGGAGGCGGCGCGGGCCGAAGGCCTGAAAATCACTGCGGATATGTATCCCTATGCCGCCGGCGCGACGGGGTTGATCGCCACCACGCCGCCCTGGGCGCAGGAGGGCGGACTGTCCGCCTTCATCGAGCGGACGAAGGACCCGGAGACGCGCGCCCGCATTATCGAGGAAATGCGCACGCCTACGGATGAATGGGAACAGCTTCTATCCGGCTCGGGCGGCGGCGAAGGCATCATCCTGCTCGGTTTTTCCAGCGATGAACTGAAACCCTTGACCGGCAAGACGCTGGCGGAAGTGGCCCAAATGCGCGGGACGAGCGTGGAGGAGACGGTTCTCGATCTGATAGCCGAGGACGGGAGCCGGGTGGGCGCCGCCTTCTTCCTGATGTCGGAGGACAATCTGCCCAGGAAGCTGGCGCGGCCCTGGGTGTCCATCGGCAGCGATGCCGAAGCGGCGGCGCCCGAGGGCGTGTTCCTGGAAAGCAGCACCCATCCGCGCGCCTATGGAACCTTCGCCCGCGTTCTGGCCAAATATGTGCGCGAGGAAGGCGTGCTGACGCTGGAAGAAGCGGTGCGGCGCATGACCGCTCTGCCTGCGGACAATCTGGGCTTGACAGGCCGCGGCCGCCTGAAGGAGGGCGCCTATGCCGACATCGTCGTGTTCGATCCCGGCGCCATTCAGGACCACGCCACTTTCACCGAACCCATGCAGTTCGCAACCGGAGTCGATCATGTCTTCATCAACGGCACGCAGGTTCTGAAGGACGGCGAACATACCGGGGCGACTCCGGGGCAGGTCGTGCGCGGCCGGGGCTATGCCGGGCCGGCCGAGACGGTCATTCTGGAAACGGAGGAAGGCGAGATCGAACTGCGCCTCTATCCTCAAAAGGCGCCCCTCGCGGTTTCGAACTTCCTGAAATATGTGGATGGCGGACATTTCGACGGCGCTTCGTTCTATCGCGTCGCCCGGGAGGACAACCAGACCCGGTCCGGCAAGATCGAAGTGGTGCAGGGCGGGCTTCTGGGTGAGCAGATGCAAACGCAGACGGCGGACGAACTGGACGCCTATGAACCGCCTTTGCCGCCCATCGCGCATGAAACCACCGGAGAGACGGGGCTTGCGAACGACTACGGCGTT
This sequence comes from Alphaproteobacteria bacterium, assembly GCA_046538635.1. Classification (GTDB taxonomy): domain Bacteria; phylum Pseudomonadota; class Alphaproteobacteria; order JAJFIK01; family JAJFIK01; genus JBKHIN01. The sequence goes on along the minus strand of JBKHIN010000261.1, from coordinate 1,790 downwards.
ATTGCCATGGCGCGTGACGAGCCCGGCACGGCGTCCTCGGAGTTCTTCGTCAACCTGGCCGCAAACCCCGGGCTCGATACGGGCGATGAGTCCCGCAACCCGGACGGACAGGGCTACACGACCTTCGGCCGCGTGGTGCGCGGCATGGAGGTGCTCGAGCGAATTCAGGACATGCCTACCGCCGAGCCCAAGCCCATGAAGGAAATGCAGCGGCAGATCCTGGACGAGCCTGTTCTCATTCGGCGCGCGCGCCGGGCGGCGCCGAAGACGCCGGAGGCCGGTTCCGGGCCATGAGCGAACGCGCTTCCCGGTTCCAGCGTTTCATCCTGCCGGGCCTGGCCTTCAAGGCGGTGGTGATCGGCGGCGGCTACGCCACGGGCCGCGAACTGGCGGAATTCTTCTTTCCGGCGGGCCCGGCGGGCGGACTTCTGGGGCTTGCCCTGACCGCGGTTCTGTGGAGCCTGATCTGTGCACTGACATTCATGTTCGCCTGGCAGACACGCAGCCACGACTACCGCACCTTTTTCTACAGCCTGCTGGGCCCATTCTGGCGTGCCTTCGAATTTGTCTATGTATTCTTTATCCTGCTGATTCTGGCCGTGTTCGGGGCCGCCGCCGGCGCCATCGCCGAGGCCATGCTGGGCTGGCCGCAGTGGTCGGGCAGCCTCGTGCTGGCATTGTCGATTCTGGCCGTGGTCTCCTTTGGCAACGAATCGGTGGAGCGCCTGTTCAAATACGCCTCGGTGTTCCTTTACCTGGTCTATTTCGCCTTCGCCGTTCTGGCCCTGTCGGCCTTCGGGGACGGGATCGCGCCTGTCCTCCGGGCCGAACCGTCCGTCGGCGGCTGGTTTTCCAGCGGCCTCACCTATGCCGGATACAATGTCGTGGGCGCCGTGATCATCCTGCCGGTGGTGCGCCATTTCACCAACCGGCGCGATGCCGCGGCCGCCGGCCTGCTGTGCGGGCCGCTCGCCGCGCTGCCCGCCTTCGTATTCTTTACCTGCATGATCGCGTTCTATCCGCAGATCGCCGGCGAGGCGCTGCCCTCCAATTTCATTCTGGAGCGGCTGGATGCGCCGCATTTCCATATCGTCTTTCAACTGATGATCTTCGTTGCCCTGCTGGAGACGAGCGCCGGTGCCGTCAATGCGTTGAACGAGAGGATCGCGGGCGTTCTGGCGCGGCGCGGGCGGAGTTTTCCCCCACGCGGGCGCTTTGCGGCATCCGCATGCCTGCTGGTCATCGCAATGGTCGTGGCGACGCATTTCGGCCTGATCGCGCTGATCGCCACCGGCTACCGGACTCTCGCCTTTGCGATCCTCGGCGTCTTCGTCCTGCCGCTGGCGACACTGGGCGTGTACAGGCTGGTCAAAAAGCATGGCCGGGTCTGCCGCACCGCACCCGCAAATCCAGGCGACACGGAAAATGGGAAACCTTCATGACCCTGATTTCCCCGGAGAATTCGCTCGCCTTGTTTGGCGTATTCCTCGCAATTGCGGCGCTTGCGGCGTATGTAGAGAGCACGCCGTTCGGCAGGCGGCTGTCCGCCCCCGTCCTGATACTCGCAATGGCGATGGCGGCGGCGCACTTTTCCCTCATTCCCCGGCAGGCGCCCGCCTACAACATCATCTGGACCTATCTGGTGCCGCTGGCCATCGCCCTGTTCCTGCTAAAGGGGGACCTGGTCAGCATTTTCCGGACGGGCGGCCGCGTGCTGGCGGGCTTTGTGGTCGGCATGGCGGGCGCGGCCGGCGGCGCCGTTCTGGCGGCGCTCCTGCTCGATCTCGGGC
>JBKHIN010000056.1:0-11419 GCA_046538635.1 Alphaproteobacteria bacterium | reverse complement strand
CACCCGCTCGCTGATCGAGGGGGTCTCGGCCAGCGGCGCGGCCGCGGTGGACATGGAATCCCACGCCGTCGCCCGCGCGGCCCGGGAGCGGGGCCTTCCCTGGGCCGCCATCCGGGCCGTCGCCGACCCGGCAAACCGCACCATCCCCGCAACCGCAATGGCCGGGCTCGCCCCCGACGGGACGGCCCGGCCATGGCGTGTCATCCGTGAACTGACGGCCCGGCCGCAGGACCTGCCCGCGCTGATCCGGCTGGGCCGGGACGCGCAGGCCGGGCTTGCCACCCTACGCGGCGCTGCTCTCCATCTCCTTCCGGTCCTTTGAGCCGTCGTGGATCTCCTTCATCTGGGTTTCCACGATGCGCTCATGGATGCCGAAATCGGCGGGACGCTGGTTCGACAGGTCGATCTCCGGCGCCATTTTGCCCTTGGTGCGAACGCCCCGCAGGGAAACCCACAGGAGCTTCAGCGGATTGGTGATCGCCTGCTCGGCGGCCGTGGGCTCGTAGCCGCAATGGGCCATGCAGTTGGCGCACTTCTCGTACTTGCCGGTGCCGTAGGACTCCCAGTCCGTCGTTTCCATCAGCTCCCGGAAGGTTTTGGCGTAGCCCTCGCCGAGAAGATAGCAGGGACGCTGCCAGCCGAAGACGTTGCGGGCCGGCATGCCCCAGGGCGTGCATTCATATTTCTGGTTGCCGGCGAGGAAATCCAGGAACAGCGAGGAATGGCTGAGCGTCCAGTTCTTGCCCTTGCCGAGCGCCAGAATGTCGCGGAACAGCTCTTTCGTTTTCTTCCGGCTGAGGAAATGTTCCTGGTCCGGAGCGCGTTCATAGGCATAGCCCGGCGAGATGGAGACGCCGACGCCCAGGTCGCGCGCGAAGTCGAGGAATTTCGCAACCCGCTCGGGCACGGCGCCGTCGAAAATCGTGGCGTTGACGTTGACCTTGAAGCCGCGCTCCTTGGCCGCCTTGATGGCGCTCACCGCGCGCTCGAAAACGCCGTCCTGGCAGACGGACTTGTCGTGCTCCTCCTTCAGCCCGTCCAGGTGGACCGAGAAAAAGAGGTACTCGGACGGTTCGAACAGATCGAGCTTCTTTTCCAGGAGCATGGCGTTGGTGCACAGGGAAACGTATTTCCTGCGCGCCACGATGCCCTTGACGATCTCGCCGATTTCCTTGTGGATCAGCGGCTCGCCGCCGGGAATGGCGACCATGGGCGCGCCGCATTCGTCCACGGCGTCGAGACATTCCTGCGCCGACAGGCGCTTGTTCAGAATCGGATCGGGATAATCGATCTTGCCGCAACCGGCGCAGGCCAGATTGCACCGGAACAGAGGCTCCAGCATCAGCACGAGCGGATAGCGTTTCCGGCCCATCAGCTTCTGTTTGAAAATGTAGCCGGCGACGGCCAGTTGCTGCTTTATCGGGACGGACAATGGACCCTCCATTGAAAAGGGGGAAAAGTTCCTGCGTTGCGCGTGCGTTCAGACACCCGGGGCCGCGCCGCGGCCGGGCATTTCCACATCCACCAGCTCTTCCGGCAGTTTGAACCGGACGCTCTCCTCCACGCCGTCGAGCGTGGTCAGTTCCACCGAACGCCACTCGCCCAGACGGTCCACCACCTCCTGCACAAGGGTTTCGGGGGCGGAAGCCCCGGCCGTCAACCCCACCGAATCGACGCCTTCCAGCCAGTCGCGGCGCAACAGGCCCGCATCCTGGATCAGATAGCTGGGAACGCCAAGATTTTCGCCGATCTCGCGCAGACGGTTGGAATTGGAACTGTTGCTGGCGCCGACGACCAGAAGCAGGTCCACCGCGCCCGCCAGCCGCCGCACCGCCGTCTGGCGGTTCTGGGTGGCGTAGCAGATGTCGCGCACGTCCGGGCCGACAATGTCGGGAAAGCGCTCCTTGAGGGCGGCGATCACCTCGCGGGTGTCGTCCACGGAGAGTGTGGTCTGGGTGACATAGGCGATGCGGCCGGGATCGGCGACCTCGAGCCGGGCCACGTCCTCGGGCTCGGAAACCACATGCACGGAGCCCGGAATCCGGCCCAGCGTTCCTTCCACCTCGGGGTGCCCCAGATGGCCGATCAGCACCACGTCGTACCCTTTGGCGGCGTAGCGCTGGCCTTCCTTGTGGACCTTGGTGACCAGGGGGCAGGTGGCGTCGATGACCTCGAGCTTGCGCTCCCCGGCGTCGGTCACGACGCGCTCGGCGACGCCGTGGGCACTGAAGATCGTGACCGCACCCGGAGGGATTTCGTCGACTTCCTCCACGAAGCGCGCGCCCCTGGCTTTCAGGGTCTCGACCACATGCTTGTTGTGGACGATCTCGTGGCGCACATAGACCGGCGCCCCGAATTTCTCCAGCGCCCGCTCCACGATTTCGATCGCCCGTTCGACTCCGGCGCAAAATCCGCGCGGCTGCGCCAGAACAACTTTAAGCGGCTCACCGTTGCCCGCCATGTACCGGCACCCCTCATCCATACATTGCGGCACTGCCGCCAGACTGAATCGCACGCCGTGCCTTAAACCAGGGCGCTTGTCAACAACACCTACCGGACACGACTTAAGATAAGGTATTGGTGACGGCTGCGCGCCCCGCTGACCAGACACGGAAGTCACGCCGCGGCGTTTTTGGAACTGCTGTGGCAATGCTGCAAAGCACAAAATCGTGACATTCCGCTACTTCCCGGCCCGGCGGATCAGGTGCGCCGGCCGAACAGGCGATGGCCTTCCGACCATTGCCAGGAGAGCAGCACGGGGACGCCGATCAGGATATCGCGCGCGCGTTTGGTGAGCGAGAGCGCCAGCGCGGCTTCCTCCGGCATGCCGATGGCGACGGCCCCCAGCACGTAACCCGCCTCCTGCGCCCCCAGCGCGCCCGGAATGGCGAAGCCCAGATTGCGCACGGCCTGGCCGACGGCCTCCAGCACCAGCGCCTCGGCGAAGGTGATTGGATAGCCCAGAAACCGGGCGATCACCCAGATGCCGAGGAGACCGCCGAACCAGCCCGCCAGCCGCCAGACGGTCGCCATGAAAATCGCCCGGGGACGGGCATAGAGTTCCTCCAGCCGCCGGTCGAGCGCGGCCGCGCCGCCGGTAAGGGTTTCCATCTGCCGGGCGCCCAGCACCGGCGACATCAGCCGCACCATCCGCGAAATGCCGCCCGCGCGCTGCATCAGGTAAAGGGCCGCCAGCACGAATCCGGCCAGCGCCGCGCCGATCAGGAAATCGTTCATGTAGAGCGTGTTCCCGCCCCAGGAGGCCAGCAGGCCCAGCCCGATGAGAATGAACAGGATCAGCGAGAGAAAGCCCGCCATCGTGTCGACCACGATGGTGGCGGCCGCCGGGGCCGCGGGCGCGCCGCGCTGCACGACGAGGCGCCCGCGCACGAATTCGCCCCCGATCTGCGCCACGGGCAGAAGCTGGTTGACCGAATCGGCCACCCAGCGCGCCCAGAACAGGAGCGCCGCAGGCTGCCGGATGCCGAACGGCAGGAGCAGGCTGCGCCAGGCCAGCATGGTGGCGGCGACGGGTACGGCGTGAACCAGCACGATGACGCCGATGGCCCAGCCCAGATTGCCCACCAGCGCGAAGATGCGCCCGGCGTCGTAGTAGAGCACCAGCCCCACGGCGAGGCTCAGCCCCAGGGCGAAGGCGCCGAAGGCGGCAAGGCGCAGGCCCCGTCTTCCGCCCCGGCTTTCGGTGTCTTCGCCGCCGCCGCTCATGCCCCGTCCGCAAGGGGAACACCGAACCACTCAATCGCATCCCGCAGCGCCTCTCCGGCGGGACGCGGCGCATAACCCAGCGCCTCGCGGGCGCGGGCGGAGGAAAAGAACATCTTCTTGCGCGCCATTTTCAGGGCGTCGACGGTGAGCATGGGCTCGCCGCCGCCCGCGAGCCGCGCCCAGCCTTCCGCCGCCACGGCCAGTGGATAGAGCGGCGTGCGCGGCAGGCGCACTTTGGGCGCGGGACGGCCCGTGAGCCGGGCGATCTGCGCCAGAATCTCGCGCAGCTCCAGGTCCTCGCCGCCGAGGATATAGCGCCTGCCCGTCTCGCCCTTCGCGAAGGCGAGCAGGTGGCCGGCGGCGACGTCGTCCACATGGACGACGTTGAGGCCGGTATCCACATAGGCGGGCATGCGCCCGGTCGCCGCCTCGTAGATCATGCGGCCGGTGGGCGTGGGCTTGACGTCGCGCGGGCCCACGGGCGTGGAGGGATTGACGATGACGGCGGGCAGGCCTTCCTCGCGCACCAGCCGTTGCACCGCTTCCTCCGCCAGGTATTTCGAGCGCTTGTAATGGCCCACCATGTGGGCGAGGGAGACGGGCGTTTCCTCATGGGCGGGCGTGCCGTCGGCGTTGAGGCCGAGGGTGGCCACGGAGGACGTGTAAACGACGCGCTCCACCCCGGCCGCCATGGCGGCGCGCATGAGGGCCACCGTGCCGTCCACATTGGTGCGGTAGAGGACGCGCGGGTCGCGCACCCACAGCCGGTAGTCGGCGGCCACGTGATAGAGCGCCCGCATGCCCCGGACGGCTTCGGCCAGCGAGTCCGGATCGTCGAGATCGCCATGCACGACCTCCACGTCCAGCCCCTCGATATTGCGCCGGTCGCTCGCGGGCCGCGTCATGACGCGCACCCTCTCGCCCCGGTCCAGCAGCGCCCGGACCACGGCGGCGCCCACGAAGCCGCTTGCGCCGGTCACCAGTACGCTCATGTTTCCGCCCTCTCCTTGCCGCTTCGCTCCCCGGCCGCCGCGCGCCAGACCGGAAGCAGATCCTCGCCGACCACGTCTTGCCAGGACGGCCAGCCCCGCTCGATATGGGCGCGCGCCGCCGCGCTCATGGCCGCGCGCGCCTGTTCCCCGGCGGCGAGCGGCCTTAAGGCCGCGGCCCACGCGCGCGGGTCCTGCCCCGGAACGAGCCTGCCGTCAACGCCGTCCGCGCCCAGGCAATGACGGGAGTTGCCCGAGCACGACAGAATGGCGGGCAGGCCCGCCGCCTGCGCCTCGATCACCACATTGCCGACGGTCTCGGTTTCGGAAGGAAACACGAACAGGTCGCAGGAAGCCATGACGCGGGCCAGCGTGTCCTGATCCACATTGCCGGTGAAGGTAACGCCGGCGCCGCCCAGAAGCGCCCGGATCTCGCGCTTCGCACCCCCTTCGCCCGAGACCACGAGATGGACGTCCAGCCCCTCCCCGCGCAGCAGGCCCACGGCGCGCGCCGCTGTCAGCACGCGCTTGCTTTCATCGACCCGGCCCGCGAAATGGACCAGCACTGACCGTGCGGGCGCGCCGAAGCTTTGGGCCAGCCAGTCCCGGTCGCGGCGGCGCGGGTGAAACCGTTCCTTGTCGATGCCCCGGCGCAGGCGGGCGACGCGGTCCGCGCCCGCCACCGAAGCGGCCGCAGCCGCGTCGGCGTCGTTGGAGGCCAGCACCGTCCGGCTCTGGCGCCACAATCGGTGCAGCCGCCTTTCATGTCCGCGCGCGCTCAATTCGCCCACCCTGACGCGATCCGCCAACAGGCGCGTCAACGCCGTCTCGCCGAACAGGTTGCGCAGGACGTCGCGCGTGTAGATGCGGGTGAACTTGGGCACGTCGGTATGGATGGAGTAGACGAGCGCCGCGCCGGTGCGTGCGGCGACGCGGGCGCCGGTGCGCCCGAAGGCGAAGGCGCTGGTGGCGTGAATCACCCGGTGATGGCGCAGAAAGCGCGCCAGGCGGGCGTTGTGCCGGCCAAGGTCGGTATCCCCGCCGCCCTGCCTCAGGAACGGGATGCGGCGGGTGCCCAGGCGCGGCGGCACGGTCCGGTAACGGACGGTTTCACAGAGCGGGATTTCCGAGAGCTCCGCGCCCAGAAAATAGACCGTCAGGTCCAGTTCGCCGGGGAAGGCGGCGGCAGCCTCGGCAAAGCGCTCCCACGCCTTTACGTGGCCGCCGGCGCGCGGTTCCAGATAGAGATCCACAAGGACCGCGACGTCGACCGGTTCCGGCATCGCTCTTCGCCCTCCTTCACGCCGCCCGCGCCCCGGAATCTCCGGACTCGGACAGGCGCCCGCGCTGCCGGTTTTTCTTGTCGAAGGCGAGATTCATGAAGGCGGGCAGCACCACCAGCGAGGAGATCAGCACCAGAACGATGGCGAGCGTCAGCAGGAGCCCCATGCTGGACATGCCCCGGTGCGCGGAAATACTGAGGCTGCCGAAGGAAGCCACGGTCGTCAGTGCGCTGAACAGAACCGCGCGCGGCGTGGACGAGCGCAGCAGGTCGCCGCTGCGCCCGATCTGGCGGCGGCGCATCACCAGGTGGATGGAACTGGAGACGCCCAGCGCGAAGAGCAGCGGCAGCACGATCACATTGGCGAAATTGAAGGGCATGCCGAGCAGAACCGTGGCCGCCGAGAGCATGAGGGCGGAGAAGACCAGCGGCATCAGGGTGAGCAGCACGTCGATCGCCCGCCGCTCGATGAGCACCAGCAGTATGGTGATGGCGAGCACGGTCAGGCCCACGGCGATCAGGAAGGCATTGCGCACCGTCTTGGCGGCTTCCGAGACGATCACGGGCGTGCCGGTGGCCGTTTCCTTCACGTTCAGCACCGCGTCGGAAAAACGCTGCATGTCTTCGGGGGTGATGACGTTCAGCGATTCGGCCGGCCAGACCTCGATGCGGGCGCGGCCGTCCTCCGTCACCCAGCGGTCGCGGATGACGGGCGGCAGGCCGTCGATGGTGAAGGGCTGGGCGCGCATGGCGGTGCGCATGTTGCCGAGCCAGATGGGCAGGGTCTTCGTCAGGCGGCGGTTCAGTTCCCGGAACTGCGTCCCCTCCGGCGAGTCCATCTGGCGGTTCACCAGTTCCCGCAGGGAAAGCAGGAGCAGGCGGGCGGTCTTCTGAAGCTGGCTGGTGCCCCCCTCTTCCTCCGCGCGTTCCAGATAGGAGCGCAGGGCCGTCATCAGGGTTTCCACGGCCCCGGCGAGTTCCGCGTCATTGGGCGGTTCCTTGCGCTCCACGGCTTCCACCGCCGGACCGAGGAAGAGAGCCATGTCTTCGATGACGAAAAATTTCTCGTCCTGGTTCTCGGGCACGAAGTCGGAGAGCGTGATGGCGCGGCCCACCTCGTCCAGTTCCTTCAGCTTTGCCTTGATCTCGTTGGCCCGTTCCAGGCTTTCCGCCAGCACCTGGATTTTATAGGGCGACGTCGAGGGATCTTCCGCCAGCGCGCGGTAGGTGGACACCGCTTCCTTGTCCGGATCCTGCAGATTGAGGGGATTGAAGTCGAATTGCGCCCTCGGGGTCAGCAGGGCGGAAACCAGCACCACGGCCACGGTCACGGCCATGACCTGGCGCGGATGGTCGCGCACGAATCGCGATACCGTCCCCGCCACGCCGGTGGGCGCGGTGCGGTCGGGCATACGTGCGAGCGAAAGGAGCGCGGGCAGCACGGTCAGATTGGCGAGCAGGGCCACGAACATGCTGGCCCCGGCGATGATCCCCAGTTCGGCGAGGCCGCGATAGTCCGTGGGCACGAAGGCGAAAAAGCCGATTGCCGCGCAAATGGCGGCGAGCGTAAGCGGGATGCCCACGCTGCGCACGGCCCATTTGAGGGCCTCCAGCCGCTCGGCGCCGCGGTTCAGCTCCTCGCGGAAACGCAGGGAGAAATGGATGCCGAAATCGACCGAGAGGCCCACGAACAGCACGGCGAACGCTACCGAGATCAGGTTCAGATGGCCGATGGCCCAGGCCGCGAAACCGGCGGTCCAGATCAGTCCCATCAGCAGAGGCAGCAGCACGCCCGCAATCATGGAGCCGGAGCGCAGGCCCCAGATCAGCAGGACCGTGACCAGGGCCAGCGAGAGCAGCCCGGCCAGCCCCGTGCTGTCGCGCACCGTGCGCAGTTCCTCCTGCTCCAGCGCGGGCGCGCCGGTGATGCGCATGGTCAGGCCGCTGTCGGGCGTGATGCCCGCCTGGGGCGCCAGCGCGCGCAGCGCCTTCAGCGCCTGGGTGGCCGGTGCGAAGGCACCCCCCTCCCGCACGGGCTGGGCGAGGATGAACTGCCGGTCGCTGCCGGGCATCTCCGGGTCGCCCGACACCAGATCCCGCCACGACATGACGCGCGGCACACCCGCAAGCTGGGCATTGACCACGTCGGCGATTTCCTGAAGAACGGGCTCCAGTTCCGAAATCGCGTCGGCGGGCGCCTGGGGCGAAAGGGCGAGCGAAATGACCTCGGCGAAGCCCCTGAGCGAGGGGTCCTCGTTCAGGATCGCAATCAGCCCCTGCGAGGCTGCCAGCCGGTTCGCCAGCCGTTCCAGTTCGGGCAGGTCCAGGTAAAGCAGGCCGTTGCGGAGAAAGAACTCGTTGTTGCTGGGCAGATAGGCGGTCCGGTAGCCGCCGCCGCGTTCCAGAAAGTCCTCGGCGTCACAGTCGACCGCACTTTTCCGTGCGTAAACGGGTTCGAAAAGGTGAGGGTAGCGCTTGTCCATGGCGCAGGCGAGCTTGCGCGCGGCCAGTTCGCGCTGCTCGGCGGTGCCGCCTTCGATCACTGCGATGATGACGCTGTCGAACTGGGGAAAGGCCTTTTCGAATTCCTTGTCATGCTGCCGGAAGGGAACATCCTCGGCGATCAGATCCTGGGTGGAGGTATTGACGCCCAGGTTAAGCCCGGCATAGGCGCCCAACGCCACGGTGGCGGCGACGCACAGGACCAGCGTCGACCGCGGGTGCCGTGACACCAGGATGATCCACAACTCCAGAAGCCGCCTGTAGGCAATTATGGCATAGCCGACCATGCGCACCCGGTTTCGTTGCGGTTCTTAAGGAAGCCGGCCCCTGCGGCCCTGACGGAGAGGGCGCTGCCGGCCCGGCCCGCATTTCTTACGGCGCAGACCATGCCCGGCGTAGAAAATGCGGGCTGGAGGCGCACACGGCCCGAAACCTTTATTCCGACTATCCCCCGCCCCATATCCCCGCTAATGTCCCAGTGGCGGTGTACAAGTCAACAGCAATCTGACCGCCGCCGGCGGCGTATGACGGGGGCCGGCGAGAGAGATTTCGAGAGCAGGATACAAAAAGGGAGAGCTTGATTGTGACGAAACCGACGATGGTTGCGCGCGCGGCTTATGCGCGCATGCACAGGCTGGCCATTCTGGCGGCTTTCGCCTGCCTTGCCGGTTTCACGGCGGCGGCGGGGGTGACGGAAGCCCGGGCCGAAGCCGGCGCGGGCGCCGCCGAGGCGCGGATCGAAAACCTGTCGAACAAGCTCATCAACGTCATGAGGAACGCGGACCGGCTGGGCTATTCCGGCCGTTACCGGGAACTGGAGCCGGTGTTGCGCGATTCGTACAATTTCGACCTGATGGCACGCTATTCGGTGGGACGCCGCAACTGGCAGTCGTTCACCGAGGACCAGCAAAAGCGGTTCCGTGAACTGTTCACCCGGATGAGCATTTCCACCTATGCGGCGCGCTTCAAGGGCTATTCGGGCCAGTCGTTCGAGGTCGCCGGCCACAAGCGCTACGGCAATGACGTGATGGTGCGCAGCCAGCTCAACAATCCGGACGGCGATGACGTGGAATTGAACTACCGGATGCGCCAGTTCGGCGGCGAATGGCAGATCATCGACGTCTATCTGGAAGGCCGAATCAGCGAGCTGGCAAAGAACCGCTCGGAATTCGCCGCCGTCCTGAAACGGGAAGGCTATGACGGGCTGATCTCTTCCATTCAGGACATCATCAGCCGCAACGAGCGCAACGGCGCGAGTTGAGAAGAGAGCGCAGAGGAGCGGGAAACGAGAGGACAGGCCGGATCGGGCGGAACGGCGCGAGTCGCCCGCCCTTCCCGCTCCCCGCTTCTCTTCCCTCACGCCTTCAGAGCGATTGACAAGCGCCCCGGCCCCCTCTAACAAGGCCGCTCTCCGGATGAGGATTGAGGCTCATGAAACGCACCTTTCAACCGAGCCGGCTGGTGCGCAAACGCAGGCACGGCTTCCGCAAGCGCATGGCGACCAAGAACGGCCGCCGCATCATCGCGCGCCGCCGGGCCAAGGGCCGCAAGCGCCTTTCGGCCTGAGCGCGGGCGGTGACCGGGAGGCCGGGTCTCCCATGCCGCGTCAGCCGGAGACCGGGAACAGATCTCAGGAAACCCCCGCCGGAAGCGGGCGTATTCGCGTGCTCCGGCTGAAGAAGCGTGCGGATTTCGTGCGCGCCGCACGGGGCGCGCGGGCCGCCGCGCCGGGGCTGGTGCTGCAATGCCGCCCCTCGCCGGAAACCGCAGAGCCGGACGCCGTGCGCGTGGGCTTCACGGCGACGAAAAAGCTGGGCGGCGCGGTGGTGCGCAACCGGGTAAAACGCCGGCTGCGGGCGGCGGCCGCCCGGGTGATGCCCGAGCGCGCACAGCCCGGCCACGACTATGTTCTGATCGGCCGGAGCGGAACGGCGGCGCGGCCGTTCAAGCTCTTGATCGAGGATTTGAAGGGCGCCCTGAGGCGGGTCCACCGCCCCTCGAAACGGGGACAAGGCGGTGACTCACGCAAACCGGGCCAGGGTGTGAATTTCGCCAAACGGCGGGTGTCCAGTGCCGGAAAACGCTGAAAATCGTGACATTGGCCGGCGGGCGGCGCACGTTCTGGCGCGCCTGCCGGTGTTGCTCTTGAAGGCGCCTGTTCACGCCTACCGCTATGTGTTGTCCCCGCTGCTGGGGCCGAGCTGCCGGTTTCAGCCCACCTGCTCGGCCTATGCGCTGGAGGCGCTGGAGACCCACGGCCCGCTGAAGGGAAGCTGGCTGGCGCTGCGCCGCCTCTTGCGCTGCCACCCCATCACCTGGCTGGGCGGAAGCAGCGGATACGACCCTGTGCCGCCGCCGCAACGCCGGAAGGAAAAGGGCGCGGAATAGGGCCGGGGAGAAGGCCGGGGACAGGGCCGGTGCTGCGGCCCCTCGTCCCCCGATAGTGGAAATTCCTTGTTAGGACTGGCACTCGCCCGCATCTGTGCCTATACCTTGCGCGGAATTTGCGGCCCGGCGCGCGCGCGCCCCGCGAAGGCGCGGCGCTTGCGCATTGGCCGGGCGCGCCCCGGCGCGGTTCGCGCCAGCAGAATCCACCGGCAGTAGACCCGGCAACCATCCGGAAGACAGGTATGTCATCGGAAGACACTCGTAACGCGATTATCGCCTTCGTCCTGTTCATGGGCGTGCTGATTCTCTACCAGACGCTCTTCGAGACGCCCGGGCCGGAGCAGCGCCCGGACGCGGCGCAGACGGAGCAAACGGCCCAACCGGGGACGGAACCGGCGGACAACGGCCTGCCCGCGCCGCAGGCGGCGCCGCAGAACGCGCCCGGCAGTACGGATACGGAGGATTCCGGCATTCCCCGGCCCGCGGCCGCGCCCCGCACGGAGCCCGGCAAAAGTGCGGACGTGGTGTCCAC
>JBKHIN010000007.1:0-22438 GCA_046538635.1 Alphaproteobacteria bacterium | reverse complement strand
GCTTCGCCATCCGCGAAGGCGGGCGCACGGTGGGCGCCGGCGTCGTCTCCAAAATCATCGAGTAGGAGGAAGAGCGGCCGGCGCGGGCATGAGGCCCGTTCCCGGCCGTCCTCCCGGCTGAGCGGGAGGAGGAGAGGCGCGGACCATGCAAGGACAGAACATACGCATCCGGCTCAAGGCCTTCGATCATCGCGTGCTGGACAATTCCACGCGCGAGATCGTCAACACGGCCAAGCGGACCGGCGCGCAGGTGCGGGGGCCGATCCCCCTGCCCACGCGGATCGAGAAATTCACCGTTTTGCGCTCGCCGCACATCGACAAGAAAAGCCGGGAGCAGTTCGAGATGCGCACGCACAAGCGCCTTCTCGACATTGTCGACCCCACGCCGCAGACCGTCGATGCGCTGATGAAGCTGGATCTGGCGGCGGGCGTCGATGTGGAGATCAAGCTCTAGGCGGCAATGATTGTGTCCGGATCAAAACTCCGGACGTCCGCCGGGGAGAGGAAACAGGAACGAGACCCATGCGCTCAGGCGTGATCGTGCAAAAGCTGGGAATGACCCGGGTGTTCACCGAGGACGGACGCCATGTGCCGGTGACCGTCCTGCGCCTGGACAAGTGTCAGGTGGTCGCCCAGCGCACGCAGGAACGGGACGGCTACACCGCGCTGCAACTGGGCGCGGGCAAGGCGAAGGTGAAGAACGTCACGCGCCCCATGCGCGGCCATTTCGCCGTGGCGAAGGTGGAACCGCGGCGCAAGCTGGCGGAGTTCCGCGTCAGCGCGGACAATCTTATCGACGTGGGCGCGGAGATCACGGCCGATCATTTCGTGCCCGGACAAAAGGTGGACGTCTCCGGCACCAGCATCGGCAAGGGCTTCGCCGGCGCCATGAAGCGCCATAATTTCGCGGGCCTCAGGGCGTCCCACGGTGTTTCCACGGCGCACCGCGCCCACGGCTCCACGGGCCAGTGCCAGGACCCGGGCAAGGTTTTCAAGGGCAAGAAGATGGCCGGGCAAATGGGCAATGTGCGTGTCACCACGCAGAACCTCGAAGTGGTGAGCACGGATGTGGAGCGCGGCCTCATTCTGGTGCGCGGCGCGGTGCCGGGCGCGAAGGGCGGCTGGGTCACCCTGCGCGACGCGATCAAGTACAAGCTGCCCGAGGGCGTGCCCGTGCCCGGCGCGTTCCGCGCGAGGGAAGAGGAAGCGTCTGCCCCGGCGAAGGAAGAGGGCGCAGGTGCAGCCGCCGAAGAGGCGCCCGCGGAAGAGCAGGCTGCGGAAGATCAGGCGCCGGAAGAACAGTCGGGGGGCGAAGAAGAGTCGGCTCCGGAAGGCGCTGAAGGCGAAAGCGGCGAGACCGGCAGCCAGAAGGACGACGCGTCATGAAGGTGGACGTACGCACATTGAATGGCGGCAAGACGGCCGGGTCCGTCGATCTCGACGAGGGCATTTTCGGCCTGGAACCGCGCAGCGACATTCTCCAGCGCATGGTGGTCTGGCAGCTCGCCAAACGCCGTGCGGGCACGCGCAAGACCCAGTCGCGCAGCGAGGTCACGGGCTCGACGCGCAAGGCCATGCGCCAGAAGGGCACCGGCGGCGCCCGCCACGGCAACCGCAAGGCGCCGCAGTTCCGCGGCGGCGGCAAGGCCATGGGCCCCGTGGTGCGCAGCCATGCCATCGGCCTGCCCAAGAAGGTGCGCGCGCTGGCGCTGCGCCATGCGCTATCGGCCAAGCAGGCCTCGGGCGCCCTGATCGTGCTCGACGACGCCCGCCTCGAGGCGCCGAAGACGAAGGAATTGCGCCGGGCTTTCGAAGACATGGGCGTGCGCTCCGCGCTGGTCATCGGCGGTACGGAGATCGACGACAATTTCCGCCGCGCGGCGCGCAACATGCCCCTGGTGGACGTGCTGCCGGCCGCCGGCCTCAACGTCTACGACATTCTGCGGCGCGACACGCTGGTGCTGACCAGGGCGGCGCTCGAACAGGTGGAGGCCCGGTTCAAATGATCGATCCGAAACTCTACGACCGCATCGTGCGCCCGGTGATCACCGAGAAGGCGACCTATGCCTCGGAATTCAATCAGGTGATTTTCCGGGTGCCGCTGGACGTCACCAAGCCGCAGATCAAGGAAGCGGTGGAGCAACTGTTCAAGGTCAAGGTCAAGGCCGTCAACACGCTGCGGCGCAAGGGCAAGGTCAAGCGCTTCCGGGGCATCCGGGGCCGCCAGCCGGACGAGAAAAAGGCGATCGTCACGCTGGAGGAAGGCCACTCCATCGACGTGACGACCGGCCTCTAGGAGAACGCGCGGGAAACTCATCATGGCACTGAAGACATACAAGCCCACCTCTCCCGGCCGCCGGTCCCTGGTCCTGGTGGACCGCACCCAGCTCTGGAGGGGCAAGCCGGTGAAGAAGCTCACCGAAGGGCTGAGCAAGTCGGGCGGGCGCAACGGTCACGGGCGCATCACGGCGCGGCGCATCGGCGGCGGGCACAAGAAGCGTTACCGCCGGGTGGACTTCCGGCGGCGCAAGTTCGACCTGCAGGCGACGGTGGAACGGCTGGAATACGATCCCAACCGGTCGGCCTTCATTGCGCTGATCACCTATGAGGACGGCGAGCAGTCCTACATTCTGGCGCCCCAGCGCCTGCAGGCGGGCGACAGGGTGGTCTCGGGCGCGCGCGTGGACGTGAAGCCCGGCAACGCCATGCCGCTCAAGGCCATGCCCATCGGCACCATCATCCACAATGTGGAGATGAAGCCGGGCAAGGGCGGCCAGCTTGCGCGGGCGGCGGGCGCCTATGCCCAGCTCGTGGGCCGGGATGTGGGCTTCGCCATCATCCGCCTGTCCTCGGGCGAACAGCGGCTGGTCCACGGCGACTGCATGGCGAGCGTGGGCGCGGTATCGAACCCGGACCACACCAACCGGAAACTCGGCAAGGCCGGGCGCAAGCGCTGGCTGGGCAAGCGCCCCTCCGTGCGCGGCGTCGCGATGAACCCGGTGGACCACCCCCATGGCGGCGGCGAGGGCCGCTCCTCCGGCGGCCGGCATCCGGTGACGCCCTGGGGCAAATCCACCAAGGGCAAGCGCACAAGGTCCAACAAGGCGACGGACAAATACATCGTCCGCAGCCGTCATGAACGCAAGAAGCGGCGGTAGGAGAGACTTTTCATGGCCCGTTCTGTTTGGAAAGGCCCGTTCGTCGACGGGTATCTGCTCAAAAAGGCGGAAAAGAGTCAGGGCTCCGGCCGCAAGGAAGTGATCAAGACCTGGAGCCGGCGCTCGACCATCATGCCCCAGTTCGTGGGCCTGACCTTCGGCGTCTACAACGGCAAGAAATTCGTGCCGGTGCTGATCACCGAGGACATGGTCGGCCACAAGCTCGGCGAATTCTCGCCCACCCGGACCTATTACGGGCACGCGGCGGACAAGAAGGCGAGGAGACGATAATGGGCAAGCCCTCCAGAGAGCGGCGGCTGAAGGAGAACGAGGCCCGCGCGGTCGGGCGGATGATCCGCACCAGCCCGCAGAAGCTGAACCTCGTGGCCGCGACGATCCGCGGCAAGAAGGTCGAGAAGGCGCTCGCCGAACTCGCCTTCTCCAAACGGCGCGTGGCGCGCGACCTGAAGAAGGTGCTGGAATCCGCCATCGCCAATGCGGAGAACAACCACGATCTGGATGTGGACGCCCTGGAAGTGTCGGAGGCCTATGTGGGCAAGAATCTGGTGATGAGGCGCTGGCGGCCGCGCGCGCGGGGCCGTGTCGGACGGCTCAACAAACCGTTCAGCGAGGTGACGGTCGTGCTGCGCGAAAGCCAGGGGAGCGCTTGAGGTATGGGACAGAAGGTAAATCCGATCGGCCTGCGGCTGGGCATCAACCGCACCTGGGACTCGCGCTGGTACGCGGATACGGGCGACTATGGCGGGCTGCTGCACGAGGATCTGCGCATGCGCGAATTCCTCGAAAAGCGCCTCAAGCAGGCGGGCGTCTCGCGCATCATCATCGAGCGGCCCCACAAGAAATGCCGGGTGACGCTCTACACGGCGCGCCCGGGCGTGGTCATCGGCAAGAAGGGCGCGGATATCGAAAAACTGCGCCGGCAGCTCGGCAAGTTCACCGACAGCGAGGTGCTGCTGAACATCGTCGAGGTGCGCAAGCCCGAAATCGACGCCCGGCTGGTGGCGGAAAATATCGCCCAGCAGCTCGAGCGCCGGGTCGCCTTCCGGCGGGCCATGAAGCGGGCGGTGCAGAACGCCATGCGCCTGGGCGCCCAGGGCATCCGCATCAATTGCGGCGGCCGGCTGGGCGGCGCGGAAATCGCGCGCACGGAATGGTATCGCGAGGGCCGCGTGCCCCTGCACACGCTGCGTGCGGATGTGGACTACGGAAGGGCCACGGCCTTCACCACCTACGGAACCACGGGCGTGAAGGTGTGGATCTTCAAGGGCGAGATCATGGAGCACGACCCCATGGCCCAGGACCGGCGCCTGCAGGAAGGCCAGGAGGGCGGCCGTCCGCGCGCGTGAGGGCGGACCGTGCGGAATGTGAAGCAAACGGATTAAGTCATGCTGCAGCCGAAGAGAACGAAATTCCGCAAGGCCCACAAGGGGCGCATCCGCGGCAACGCCAAGGGCGGAACCGAACTGAATTTCGGCGCCTACGGACTGAAGGCGCAGACGCCCAACCGCGTGACCGCGCGCCAGATCGAGGCGGCGCGGCGCGCCATCACCCGCCACATGAAGCGGGCGGGACGCGTGTGGATCCGCATCTATCCGGACGTGCCCGTGTCCAAGAAGCCCACGGAAGTGCGCATGGGCAAGGGCAAGGGCTCGCCGGAATACTGGGCGGCGCGGGTCAAGCCCGGCCGCATCATGTTCGAGATCGACGGCGTGCCGCCGCCCGTTGCGCGCGAGGCGCTGCGGCTGGGCGCGGCCAAGCTGCCGGTGAAGTGCAAGTTCGTGGCGCGTCCGGGCGAGGAGCTGTAACGGGCCGGGCGCGCGGCCCCGGACGGATGAGGATTGGCGATGAAGCCGGACGATTTGAGAGACATGTCGCAGGATCAGCTTACGGATGAACTCGTGAAGCTGAAGCGGGAGCAGTTCAATCTGCGCTTCCAGGCGGCCTCGGGCCAGCTTGAGAACACCGCGCGCGTCCGCCAGGTGCGGCGCGACGTGGCCCGGGTCAAAACCATCCTGCGTCAGAAACAGGCGGAAGGTGCGGGGGCCTGAGGCCCTTAAGCGCCCCCATACGGAGCAGTCGAGATGCCGAAACGGATCCTGCAAGGGACGGTGGTCAGCAACAAGGCCGACAAGACGGTGGTCGTGCTGGTGGAACGCCGCTTCATTCATCCGGTCCTGAAAAAGACCATTCGCCGGACCAAGCGCTACCATGCGCACGATCCCGGAAACGCCTTTCAGGTCGGCGAGATCGTGCGCATCCAGGAATGCCGTCCGCTATCGAAAACCAAATCGTGGCAGGTGCTGCCCCGTAACGCGAGCGCGTCCTAGAAGGCGCGACGGAGAATGCGATGATCCAGATGCAGTCGAATTTGGACGTGGCCGACAATTCCGGCGCCAAGCGGGTGCAGTGCATCAAGGTGCTGGGCGGGGCCAAGCGCAAATACGCCTCGATCGGCGACACGATCGTGGTCAGCGTGAAGGAGGCCATTCCCCGCGGCCGCGTCAGGAAGGGCGACGTTCTGCGCGCGGTGATCGTGCGCACGGCCAAGGAAATCCGCCGCCCGGACGGCAGCGCCATCCGCTTCGACCGCAACGCGGCGGTGCTGGTCAACCGGCAGGGCGAACCCATCGGTACGCGGATCTTCGGCCCCGTTACGCGTGAACTGCGCTCGCGCAATCTGATGAAGATCGTTTCGCTGGCCCCGGAGGTGATTTGATCATGGCGCAGAAACTGAAATTCCGCCGGGGCGATCAGGTGATCGTGCGCACCGGCAAGGACAAGGGCAAGCAGGGCGAAATCCTGAAAATGCTGCCCGCGGAACAGCGCGCCGTCGTGCGCGGCGTCAATGTGGTGCAACGGCACCAGCGCCAGACCGCCACCCAGGAAGGCGGCATCATCGCCAGGGAGGCGCCCATTCACGTCTCCAATCTGGCGCATGTGGACCCGAAGACGGGCGAGCCCACCCGCGTGGGCTACCGGATCCTGGAGGACGGGCGCAAGGTGCGGTTCGCCAAGCGGTCGGGAGAGATGATCGATGTCTGAAGCGCCCGAAACCTACGTCCCGCGCCTGAAGCAGAAATACGCGGAGGAAATCGGCCCGAAGCTGACCGAGACCTTCGGCTACAAGAACCCGTTTCAGGTTCCGCGGCTGGAGAAGATCGTCCTCAATATGGGCATCGGCGAGGCCGTCGCCGACCGCAAGAAGCTGGACTCGGCGGCCGCCGATCTGGCGCTGATCGCCGGCCAGAGGGCCGTGCTGACGCGGGCGAAGCGCTCCATCGCCGGCTTCAAGATCCGCGAGGGCATGCCCATCGGCGCCAAGGTCACCCTGCGCCGCACACGGATGTACGAGTTTCTCGACCGCCTGCTGACGATTGCGCTGCCGCGGGTGCGCGACTTCCGCGGGCTCAGCCCGAAGAGCTTCGACGGGCGCGGCAATTTCGCCATGGGCCTGAAGGAGCACATCGTGTTTCCCGAGATCAACTACGACAAGGTCGAGGCGGTCTGGGGCATGGACATCATCGTCTGCACAACCGCGCAGACCGATGACGAAGCGAGAGAACTGTTGAGACACTTCCAGTTTCCGTTCGCCAAATGAGGTGCGGAGACGGATGCGGAGGATTTAATGGCTAAGAAAAGCGCCGTTGAAAAGAACAAGCGCCGCATGAAGCTGGCGAAGAAGTACGCGGGCAGGCGCGAACGCCTGAAAGCCGTGGCGAGGGACCTCTCGGCGGCGCCGGAGGAACGGTTCGCCGCACAGCTGAAGCTGGCGGAACTGCCGCGCAATTCCTCGCCCACGCGCATTCGCAATCGCTGCGAGGTCACCGGGCGGCCGCGCGCCTATTACCGCAAGCTGAAAATGTCGCGGGTGGCGCTGCGCGATCTCGCCTCGTCGGGCAAGGTGCCCGGCATGGTCAAATCCAGTTGGTGAACGGAGGGTTCGTGCAATGAATTTGACCGATCCGCTGGGCGATATGCTGACCCGCATCCGCAATGCCCAGTCGCGCGGCAAGGGCAGGGTGGTGACGCCGGCCTCCAAGCTGCGCAAGCATGTGCTGGACGTGCTGCAGGCGGAGGGCTTCATCCGCGGCTATGCCGAGGTCACGCAGGAAGGCAATCATCCGCAGTTCGAGATCGAACTGAAATATTTCGAGGGCACGCCGGTGATTTCGAGCATCAAGCGCGTCTCCACGCCGGGCCGGCGCGTCTATTCGAAGGTCGCCGAACTGCCCAGCGTGCGCAACGGTCTGGGCATTTCGATCCTGTCCACGCCCCAGGGCGTGATGTCGGACGCGGAGGCGCGCCAGCGCAATGTGGGCGGAGAAATTCTCTGCCAGGTTTATTGAGGCCTGCCGGGAGCGGGCATATTTTCGAAGGGTGGACTTGACGATGTCCCGAATTGGCAAAAGGCCGGTGACCGTCCCGGACGGCGTGACCGTCTCGCTGGAGGGGCGCGACGTGAAGGTCAAGGGGCCGAAGGGCGAACTCTCGATGAAGCTGGTCGAGGAGGTCTCGGCGAGCATGGGCGAGGACGGCGTTACCGTTTCGCCGCGCGACGAGTCCAAGCGCGCGCGTTCCATGTGGGGCATGCAGCGCACCCTGGTCAACAACATGGTCCGGGGCGTGAGCGAGGGGTTCACGCGCGATCTGGAGATCAGCGGCGTCGGCTACCGGGCGCAGGTGCAGGGCAACAACCTGCAGCTTCAACTGGGCTTCAGCCATGACGTGATCTACCCGATTCCCGAGGGAATCGAAATCAAGTGCCCCAAGCCCACCCAGGTGCAGGTTTCCGGGCGGAACAAGCAGCAGGTGGGCCAGGTGGCGGCCGAAATCCGGGCCTTCCGGCCGCCCGAGCCTTACAAGGGCAAGGGCGTGAAGTACGCGGACGAATATATCTTCCGCAAGGAAGGCAAGAAGAAGTGACGGGATCGAACCGATGAGCAGCAAGAAGTCCCTGTTCGACCGGCGCCGGAAACGCAACCGGGCGAAACTCGCCAAGGTGGGGAGCCAGCGCCCCCGGCTTTCGGTGTTCCGCTCGTCGAAGCACATCTATGCGCAGGTGATCGACGACCAGAAGGGCGAGACCCTCGCCGCGGCATCGAGCCTGGAGAAGGACCTGCGCGACAAGCTGAAGACGGGCGCCGACACGGCGGCGGCCGGCGAGGTGGGCAAGCTTATCGCCGAGCGCGCCTCCGCCAGGGGCGTCAAGGAAGTGGTGTTCGACCGCGGCGGCTACATCTATCACGGCCGGGTGCGCGCGCTCGCGGATGCGGCGCGCGAGGGCGGTTTGAACTTCTGAGCACGGAAGGATTGACACGGCATGGCACGCATGGGACGCGGCGACCGCGACGAACGCGACAGCGAATTCAGGGACAAGCTGGTCCACATCAACCGGGTGGCCAAGGTGGTCAAGGGCGGCAGGCGCTTCGGTTTTGCGGCCCTGGTGGTGCTGGGCGACGAGAAGGGCCGCGTCGGTTTCGGCCACGGCAAGGCGCGCGAGGTGCCCGAAGCGATCCGCAAGGCGACCGAGGGGGCCAAGCGGCATCTGATCCGCGTGCCCCTGCGCGAGGGCCGCACCCTCCACCACGACATCGAGGGCCGGCACGGCGCGGGCAAGGTCATCCTGCGGGCGGCGCCTCCGGGCACCGGCATCATCGCGGGCGGTCCCATGCGCGCGGTCTTCGAGACGCTGGGCGTTCAGGACGTGGTCGCCAAGTCGGTGGGCTCGTCCAACCCCTACAACATGGTTCGCGCCACCTTCGCGGCCCTGCGCAAGCAGGTGTCGCCGCGCCAGGTGGCGGCCAAGCGGGGGCTTAAAGTGGGCGAGATCGTCTCGCGCCGCAACGAGGCCGAGGGCGAGAGCGGCACGCCCGCCGAGGCCTGAGGGCGGATGAACGGAGTTTGAGTTCCGCAAGTCCCCATTCCCGCTCTTTCCCGCGTAAGCGGGAATCCGGGAGCAACAGGAGCGGGCGTTTGAGCGGGTTGCACCGGGTCCGCTTTCGCAGGGATGAGCGGCGAGATAGATAGGCAGAACGATGGCGGAAGAGGACAAGAAGGCCGGAGGCGGCGCGGCAAAGTCCGCGGCAAAGAAGGCGGCCAAAAAGGCGGCGCCGAAAAAGGCGGCCGCGAAGAAGGCCGCCAAAAAGGCAGCGCCGAAGAAGGCGGCGGCCAGGGCGCCCGCAACGGACGGCGCGGCCGCCAAAACCGCGAAAAAGACCGCAAAAAAGACCGCGGAGAAGGCGGCGAAGACGCCTTCGGGCGGCGCGGCCCGCAAGGCGGAAAAGCCGCGCGATCCGAACAAGCGTTACATCACGGTGGAGCAGATCGCCAGCCCCATCCGCCGGCCGGGACGCCAGCGCGCCACGCTGGTCGGCCTGGGATTGAACAAGATGCGCCGCCGCCGCACGTTGGAGGATACGCCCGCCGTGCGCGGCATGATCGCAAAGGTCAGCCATATGGTGCGCATCGTCGAGGAGCAGTAAGCCGCGGGCGCAAACCCGCCCGCCGCACAAAGGACGGAACGAAGCCATGAAACTGAACCAGCTTGCCGACAACGCCGGGGCGCGCAAGGCCCGCACGCGCGTGGGCCGGGGCATCGGCTCCGGCAAGGGCAAGACCGGCGGAAGGGGCATGAAAGGCCAGAAATCGCGTTCGGGCGTCGCCATCAACGGATTCGAGGGCGGGCAGATGCCCGTCCACATGCGCCTGCCCAAGCGCGGCTTCAACAAGCCGAACCGTCTGCGTTTCGCCGAGGTCAATATCGGCCGCCTGCAGCAGGCGGTGGACGCGGGGCGTCTCGATGCGGCCAATCCGGTGGACGGCCGGGCCCTGATCGAGGCGGGCCTCGTGCGCCGCACGCTGGACGGGGTGCGCCTGCTGGCCAAGGGAGAACTGAAGACAGGGCTGACCATCGAGGTCGCCGGGGCCAGCAAGGCGGCCGTGGAGGCCGTCGAGAAGGCGGGCGGCAAGGTCACCATCCTGCCGCCCAAACGCCCCGCGGAGGAAGAGTCGAAGCCCTCCGGCAAGGCGGAAACCTGATCCGCGCGGCGCCGGTGCGCCGGTGCGGCGCCCCCGGTCCCGGAAAGCGCCGGGATCATGAGAACACGGACACGGAGTAGAGCATGGCATCGGCCGCCGAGCAGCTTGCCGCCAATCTGAATTTCTCCGCTTTCTCAAAGGCGAAGGATCTGCAGCGCAGAATCTGGTTCACGCTGAGCATGCTGATCATCTACCGGATCGGCACCTATATCCCCCTGCCCGGGATCGACCCGGACATTTTCGCGCAAACCTTTGAAAACATCTCGGCCGGCATCGGCGGCGTGATCAACGTGTTCGCCGGGGGCGCCATCGAGCGCATGGCGATCTTCGCGCTCAACATCATGCCCTACATTTCCGCGTCGATCATCATGCAGCTGATGACGACCATCTCGCCGCGCCTCGAACAGCTCAAGAAGGAGGGCGAGCAGGGCCGCAAACAGATCAATCAGTACACCCGCTACCTCACCGTGGGGCTGGCGGCCGTACAGGCCTTCGCCATCGCCAACGGCCTCCTGGCGCGGGAGGGCATGGTGACGCTGGACCCCGCCTTCTTCCTGGTGTCGGCCACCGTCACGCTCACCTGCGGGACGGTCTTCCTGATGTGGCTGGGCGAGCAGATCACCGCGCGCGGCGTCGGCAACGGCATTTCGCTGATCATTTTCGCGGGCATCATCGCGGAAATGCCCTCGGCGCTCTTCAACCTGCTGCAACTGGGCCGTCAGGGCACGCTGTCCGCGCCCATGATCCTGGGCGTGCTGGTCATGATCATCGGCGTGCTGGGCTTCATCGTCTTCATGGAGCGGGCGCAGCGCCGGCTGCTGGTGCAGTATCCCAAGCGCCAGAAGGGCAACCGCATGTTCGGCGGCGAGACTTCGCACCTGCCGCTGAAGCTCAACACGGCGGGCGTGATCCCGCCCATCTTCGCCTCGTCCCTGCTGCTGCTGCCGCTCACGGCGGCGGGCTTCCAGGGGCAGGGCGCGCCGGGCTGGCTGACCCAGATCACGACCTTCTTCGGGCCGGGCACGCTGCCCTACATGATCGTCTATGCGGCGATGATCATCTTCTTCTGCTTCTTCTACACGGCCATCGTGTTCAATCCCAACGACACGGCCGACAATCTGAAGAAATATGGCGGCTTCATTCCGGGCATCCGCCCCGGCAAGCGCACGGCGGAATATCTGGACTATGTGCTCACCCGGATCACCACGGTAGGCGCGCTCTATCTGGCGGCGGTGTGCCTGCTGCCGGAGGTTCTGCGGGCGCAGAACGCGAACATCCCGTTCTATTTCGGCGGCACCTCGCTGCTGATCGTGGTGTCGGTGACCATGGATACCATCGCCCAGGTCCAGAGCCATCTGTTCGCCCATCAGTATGAGGGGCTGATCAGCAAGTCGAGGCTGAGGGGGACGCGAAAATGAAACTGATTCTCCTGGGGCCGCCCGGCGCCGGCAAGGGAACCCAGGCGCAGCGGATCGAGGCGCGCCACGGCGTCTGCCAGCTTTCCACCGGCGACATGCTGCGTGCGGCGGTAGCGAGCGGCAGCGAGATCGGCCGCCAGGCCCGGGAGATCATGGACCGCGGCGATCTGGTCCCCGACGACGTGGTCGTCCGCATCATCGCCGAGCGCATCGAGGCGCCCGACTGCGCGAAGGGTTTCATTCTGGACGGCTTTCCCCGCAACGAGGCCCAGGCGCAAGCGCTGGACCGGACGCTGGAGGAGAAGCGGATGGCCCTCGATGCGGTGATCGAGATCGTCGTGGACGAAGCCGCGCTACTGGAACGCATCGAGACGCGCCGCCGGGAAAATCCAGAGGCCGTGCGCGCCGACGACACGCCGGAGACGCTGAAAAACCGGCTCGAGGTCTACCGCCGCCAGACGGCGCCGCTGTTGCCCTATTATGAATCGCGGGGGCTGCTGCAGCGCGTGGACGGCATGAAACCGATCGACGAGGTGACGAAACAGATCGAAGCGATCCTGTCGAAAATTGCCGCTTGACAAACGGCGCGATTGCTTGACTGGCCATGCCAAATTCCTATACTCCACGCTCCCCGGCCGGGTCCGCGGCGCGGAGCGTTTCTTGTGATTTGCGGTAAGGCAATCGGGCAGGCGGTTTCGGCGGGAAATTCGCGGACAGATCAGGCGAATCGGCTCTGCGGCGCCCAGGCCGTGGCCTCAGGGCGTGGCGGCGCACAGGCATCCGTTCGGACGGGCGTGCCGTCATGCGCGGAACGCAGGCGCGCTTCGCCGGGTCCGCCCGCCCTGTGAGGGGGCGGCAGGGAACACGAAACATCAAGGCGGCGCTTGCGCCGCGGCAGTTGGAGACGAAACGTGGCGCGCATTGCAGGCGTTAACATTCCGACCAATAAGCGGGTGCCCATCGCACTCACCTATATTCACGGCATTGGCAAGTCCAAGGCTCAGGAAATCTGCGACAAGACGGGCATCGCCGAGTCGAAGCGCGTGCACGAGCTGAGCGACGCCGAGGTCATGCAGATCCGCGAGTCCATCGACCGGGACTACATGGTCGAGGGGGATCTGCGGCGCGAAGTGGCGATGAACATCAAGCGCCTGATGGATCTGGGCTGCTACCGGGGACTGCGCCACCGGCGCGGGCTGCCCGTGCGCGGCCAGCGTACCCATACCAATGCGCGGACGCGCAAGGGACCGGCCAAACCGATCGCCGGCAAAAAGAAATAGGAAAGGGTGGCTCGACCGATGGCCAGAGATACGAAACGCGTGCGCCGGCGTGAGCGGAAGAACATTTCCGCAGGCGTGGCCCATGTGAACGCCTCGTTCAACAACACGATGATCACGATCACCGATGCGCAGGGAAATGCCATTTCGTGGTCGTCCGCGGGCGCGATGGGCTTCAAGGGGTCGCGCAAGTCCACGCCCTATGCGGCGCAGGTCGCGGCGGAGGACGCCGGCCGCAAGGCGCAGGAACACGGCATGAGGACGCTGGACGTGAATGTCAGCGGTCCCGGCTCCGGACGCGAGTCCGCGCTGCGCGCGCTTCAGGCGACGGGCTTCACCATCACCACGATCCGCGACGTGACGCCCATTCCGCACAATGGCTGCCGGCCACCCAAGCGGCGCCGCGTATAGAGATTGGAGGTTGGTAATTCGGCATTAGAGCGGCCGCAGCTGTGGCTTCTAATTACCAATCACCGATTTCTAATGACCAGAATTGAGGGCTATTTCCGTGATCCAGAAGAATTGGCAGGAACTGATCAAACCCAACAAGCTGAACGTCAAGCCGGGCCATGACGGGACGCGTCACGCCACGCTGGTGGCCGAACCGCTGGAACGCGGCTTCGGCACCACGCTGGGCAATGCGTTGCGCCGGGTGCTGCTGTCCTCCCTGCAGGGGGCGGCGGTGACCTCCGTGCATATCGACGGCGTGCTGCATGAGTTCTCCTCCATCCCCGGCGTGCGCGACGACGTCACCGACCTGGTGCTGAACATCAAGATGCTGGCGCTCAACATGCATGCCGACGGGCCCAAGCGCATGACCCTGCGCGCCGAGGGGCCGGGCGAAGTGACGGCGGGCCAGATCACCCCGGTCGCCGACATCGACATTCTCAATCCGGACCTGGTGCTGTGCACCCTCGACGAAGGGGCCAGCATCCGCATGGAATTCACCGTGGAGACGGGCAAGGGCTACGTCCCGGCGGACCGTCACCGGCCGGACGATGCGCCCATCGGCCTGATTCCGGTGGATGCCCTCTACAGCCCCGTGAAGCGCGTTTCCTACAAGGTGGAGAACACGCGGGAAGGCCAGTTCCTCGACTATGA
The DNA here is from genome assembly GCA_046538635.1 of Alphaproteobacteria bacterium. Classification (GTDB taxonomy): domain Bacteria; phylum Pseudomonadota; class Alphaproteobacteria; order JAJFIK01; family JAJFIK01; genus JBKHIN01. Next base: position 8,425 of record JBKHIN010000007.1, on the reverse strand, counting down.
CAAGCTGACGATGGAAGTGGAGACGAACGGGGCGGTGGGTCCGGAAAACGCCATCGCCTATGCCGCCCGCATCCTGCAGGACCAGCTTCAGATTTTCATCAATTTCGAGGAGCCCTCCGAACGCCGCGAGGAGGAACTGCGCCCCGAGCTGGAATTCAACCCGGCGCTGCTCAAGAAAGTGGACGAGCTGGAATTGTCGGTGCGTTCCGCCAACTGCCTGAAGAACGACAACATCGTCTATATCGGCGACCTGATCCAGAAGACCGAGGCGGAGATGCTCCGCACGCCGAATTTCGGCCGCAAGTCGCTGAACGAGATCAAGGAAGTGCTGGCGCAGATGGGCCTGCATCTGGGCATGGAAGTGCCCAACTGGCCGCCGGACAATATCGAGGATCTGGCGAAGCGCTACGAGGATCAGTACTGAGGGCGGCGGGCCCGCGTCCGGCTGCGGAAGGGCAGGCCGGGGCTGTTTTGCGAGGGAGATGAGAACATGCGTCACGGGATGGGCCATCGCAAGCTGAGCCGCTCGCCCAGCCACCGCAAGGCGATGTTCGCCAATATGGCGGCGTCGCTGATCAAGCATGAGCAGATCAAGACCACCCTGCCCAAGGCGAAGGAACTGCGCCCCTACGTGGAAAAGCTCATCACGCTGGGCAAGCGGGGCGACCTTCACGCCCGCCGCCAGGCCATCTCGACGCTGCGCGACAAGACCCAGGTGCGCAAGCTGTTCGAGACGCTGGGGCCCCGTTACGCCGACCGCGCGGGCGGCTATACGCGCGTCCTGAAGGCGGGCTTCCGCCACGGCGACGCCGCGCCCATGGCCGTCATCGAACTGGTGGACCGCGATCCCGAAGCCAAGGGCCAGGACTCCGGCCCGGTGGAACGGGACGAGGACGAAACGGAAGAATAACGCTGCCATTTGGCGTGACGGGCAACTCTCTCTTTCCGCTCTCCCCGGCGCAGGCCGGGGTCCAGAACACGCGGAAGAAAGGGGCTTGTGGCACTGGATTCCGGCCTTCGCCGGAATGAGCGGGCTAATACCAGGTCGCGCTGACCATGACTCATAACCCACCGAACCGCGTCATTCTGGGGCCGCTGCGTAGCAGCGGAACCCGGGAATCCATCATCAGGCGGCATGGATCCTCCGCTCGCGCTGACGCGCGACGCAAGGATGACATCGTCAATATGGGTATTAATTAATGCAGCTCGGTATAAGCTGCCGAGACAAAGAGTCATCTCCGGATCGATCCCGTCATGCTCAGCGCACCGAGAATCTGGACGGCAGGCGCTGCAGAACCAGGGAACGAAGCCGATGCAGCGCAGGGCGGCGCAGCGCCGCGCCCGAGGCGAAGAGCAGGATATCGCCGCCGGTCGTCACCAGCCGGAACATGAGGGCCGCCGGGGCGGCGGCGGGGCCCGCGGTGCTTCCCAGCGCGGTGATCAGCACAGCTTCCCGGACCCCGATCCCGGCCGAGGCGCCCGGTGTTACGAAGCCTGCAAGCCAGCCCGCGCACACCGCCGCGAGGGTCAGGCCGAAGGGCACTTGCGCGTTCAGGCTGGTCAGAATCCATTGGAAAATGACGCCCGAGGCGCAAAAGAACAGCACATAGCCCGCAAGGGCGCTCGCCGCCCATGCCAGCCTCCAATGGCCGGGCGCGCGCCGGTCGCCGTCACCGGTGCGTCCCAGTCCGGCGCGCCTCGCGATTTCCGGCGCGCTTGAAATCGCCAGTGCCATGAGCGCCATCAGGATCACGGCCGGTACGCTCAGCGCGGGCGAAATGCCCAGCCACTGCGTGCCGCCCAGGGCGGCGGCCAGGCCCAAAGACGCCGTCATCATCAGCACGCCTTCCTGCACCATGGTCACCCCGGTCCGGGTGACCGGCGTGCCCTCGGCCCGGGCCATCGCGGCCCGTCCCACGAAATGCATCACGTTGCCCGGCAGATATTTCCCGATCTGGGAGAGGGCATATATGCGGTGTGCGGAGGGAAACGTCAGCCCCCTTCGTTCGAAGGGTTTCAGCAGCGCCCACCACGCCGCCGTTACCGCCACGCTTGCCAGCGCGTAGGCGGGAATCGCCGGAACCACGGTCCACCAGGCACGGGGCCGTTCGAGCAGCAGGTCCACGCCGCCGCCCGTCATCAGCCGGTATCCCACCAGGCCCAGCGCCAGGACGGCCAGCGCCCAGCCTGCCGGTGTGAGCCAGCGCTTCAATCGGGCCACAAGGGGCATGGGTGCGTTCATCGAATCCGGTCTCGCGCGCCCGGCCGCCGCGCGGGGTCAGGACCCGCCGGCCGCCCGTTCGAGAGGTTGTTCCTGCACCAGAAGAAGCCGCGCGCCCGCAGGGCGTTCCCTGGCGTGGCCGGTCTTGAACCGCAAAATCGGCTGGCACATCACCCGGTAACGCAAATCCTCCATCAGGCGGCGGTTGACGTTGATCAGATCGGCGATGAGGCCCGTAATCGCGACCACGGCGCCCATGCCGATCAGCAGCGCGGACAGGATCAGCGACTGGACATGGCCGTCGCCTTCGCCCATTGCGAAGACATAGACAAAGCGCATGCCCAATGCGATTCCCGGAAGCGCAATGATCAGCCCAAGGATGGACAGGAACTTGAACGCCCGGTAATGCAGGAAGAATCTCAGAATGGTCAGCACCGAATGCCAGATATAGCCGGGAATGCCTTTCATCAGGCGGGACGGCCGCGTCTCGCCGTTTACGCGCACCGGCACCCAGCTTACGGCGAGGCCGCTCTGGCCGGCCTGAATCAGGGTTTCGAGCGTATAGGTATAGCGGCTCACCACCGTCATCCGCATGGCCGCCTCGCGGCTGATGGCGCGGAACCCGGAAGGGGCGTCGGGAATGTCCGTGCCGCTCGCCACCCGCACCACCCAGCTTCCCAGCCTTTGCAGGAACTTCTTGGTGGCGGAAAAATGCTCGATGTTTTCGATCGGGCGGCAGCCCACGACCAGGTCGGCATTTCCTGCCAGAATGGGCGCCACAAGGGCGGGAATGTCGTCCGCATTGTACTGATTGTCCGCATCCGTATTCACGATGACGTCGGCGCCCCGGGCCAGCGCCGCCGAAATGCCAGCGCGGAAGGCCGCGGCCAGACCCCCATGCCGGGGCAGCCGGACGATATGATCCACGCCGTTGGCGCGCGCCACCTCCACCGTGCGGTCCGTGGACCCGTCGTCGATGATCTGCCATTCCACGGTTGCGAAGCCCGGCACCTGGCGCGGCAGGGCGGCCAGCGTGGCGGGCAGGGTCTCTTCCTCGTTGAGACACGGAATCTGGATGATCAGCTTGCGCTCGCGGCTGCTGACCTCTCCGGCGAACCCCTCCGGCGAAATATTGTCATAAAGATAGACGGTTGCCGCGAAGCCGTCATTGGCGGCCCTCTCCCGGGAGGGGGCCGGTTGCGTGGCCGTGCTTTTCGTCATGCCTGTACTTTCCTTGCAAAGTCCGGCACGGCGCGCAGCTCCTTCCTGAGGCAAAGGAATACGGACAGAGCGAGCAGGGGGATGAGCCAGATGATGCGCGCCTGATACCGGTCGTGTGGGATGGACAGAATTCCGGTGACTGCCGCGTTCGCCACGACGCCGGCCAGGACGGCCAGACAGAAGATCGTCAGTGTGCGGGCGGTCTTTTCTGAAACGCCGGAGACGGCGGGCCGGCGCGAGGAGAGCCTGAAGAGCCCCCAGATCAGAAAGGCCGCGGATGATCCAATTACGAGAGCGTGGAAGACGCTGACCCCGGCAAGGGGAAACCCGTCTCTATAAAGAAGACTGTTCCGGAACGCCGTGCGCTCACGCGGCGGCAGGTTTTCGGCGACCAGTTCGCGCAAAGGGTCCGAATACCGGAACTCGGTGACGGCGAACCGGGAAAGCTGCTGCACAAAGCCCTTCATGGAGGCGGCAAGCTGGCCCGTAAAATCATGGCGCAGGACCTCGACGACGAACGCCATCTGCTCGTCGGCGAGCCGGCGCCGTGTTTCCGGATCCGCAGGGCCGATGACGCCGGATTCGGGGTCCTTGGACCACAGGAACGCGTCCGTACCCAGTGGCAGGACCGGCAGGAACTCGCAGACCTTGAATCCATTCTCCGGGCAAGTGGCCTTGAGATAGTCATACCCCGGACCGTCATCGATCACCCGGGCCATGAGAAAGGGCGGGCGCAGCGGGGAATGGCCGTAGACGGCTTCCACCGTCCAGTAGAACGCCGCCTGGGACAAAAGGCCGATGGCGACGGCTGCCGAAACCGCTCCGGCGCCCTTCCAGGGCGTCCGTTTCGTTGCAAGCCGGACGATGACAACCCCCGCAGCCCCCAGGAGAACCGCAACGGCGATGTGGCTCGCATGAAACATCAGGGAGACGCTCAGCAGCGTGAAGTACAGCGCGCGCTCCCGCCAGCCGAGGCGATCGAAGAACACCAGAAGCCCGGCCCCCGCAAGGATCGTGACTCCGGCGAAGACGTCCGGCATCAGATAGCTGGAATAGAAGGAAAGCGGCGTGAGGATGCCCAGTGCGCCCAGAACGAGGGGCGTTTCGGCGCGGCCCATGCCCAGTGCGCGCAGCGTCAGATGAATGGCGAGCCCCGCCGCCAGCGCCTGCAGCAGCAGCGTGAACCAGAAACTGCCCAGAACATCCCCGGCATAGAGCAGGGCGCCGTAATAGATCGAGCGGGCGGAGCTGATAAAGCCGTCCGTTTGCGCGCGCTCGGCCACCGTTTCGGCCGGAACCTCCGGGGCGGCGCCCGGATTGACATAGGCCGGCCATCCGGATTCAAGCCCGGCCACATGGAACGCCTGAACCGCGCCGCGCAGATAGCCGATCGTGTCGTAGAAAAACAGGGGCTGCGAATTCACGAGGGCCGGCCACAATAGGCAGAGCATGGCGGCAAGCCAGCCGGCAAGGAGCCATCTCCGTTCCCGCAGGAACACCTTCAGCCGCCGCCCGGCGTGGCCGGCGCGGAGTTCGCCCTGCGCAGCCGGATGGTCCGCTTCCGGCCATTCCGGACGCGAGGGCGGGGTGGGCCCCATGCTGAACGGCTTTGCCGTCCGCTTCATGAAAGGATCTCCGTTGAACGAGCTTCCGCCGGGTGTTCCGGTTTCAGGGAACCCGGGCACATCGTTCTCCCGGGGGTTGATCAAGCCTCTAGTCCCTCAGGGTTAAAAAAGGCTGGAGTGGATACGCGGAAGGGCTGTCCCCGGCTCTGCCGGTGCAGCCGCTCCGCCGCTGTCCCCGTGCTTCCGGCGGAAAAGCGGTCCCGTGCGCCTGAGGGGCGGCGGGCGCCCTGACCGGGGACAGGCCTTCGAAAGACGCGCCAAAACCGGCTGCGGACACTGCTGGTTTGGCGAAATTCAGGCCATGGGCGCGCCCTTGGGCGCATGGTGGCCGTCCTCTCTTCTTGACCGTCACGCCGCCCGCGTTAAGCATAATGCCGCGTGCCGCAGGCCGCGCCCGTGAGCGTGCGCGGCTTGAAGCCCCCTCAGGCTCGCAGTTTGCATATGCCGTCCCGGAATTCGGGACCGGCCATGAACCCGAACACGGCAGAACCACGCAGGACCCATCATGACCATGCGGACTCTCCATCTCGGCATTGCGGGCGGCGCGGCCGCACTCGCCATGATCGCCTTCGCTGCGCTTACCCCTTCCGAACCCGCCGGTGCGCAGGACCAGAGCGCGCAGGACCAGAGCGCGCAGGACCAGAGCGCGCAGGCCGAGAGTGCGCAGGACCAGAGCGGCCGGGACAAGCTCCCCCAGGACAAGATCGTGCCCGACAGCCGGGAGGAAGTGCAGCTTTCCTTCGCGCCGGTGGTGCAGGAGGCGGCGCCCGCGGTCGTCAACGTCTATGCCAAGCGGATCCAGAAGGTACGCGCCCATCCCTTCGCGGGCGATCCCTTCTTCCGGCGCTTTTTCGGCGACGACGCCTTCGGCATGCCGCGCGAGCGGGTCCGCAGTTCGCTGGGTTCCGGCGTGATCGTGCGCAGCGACGGGATCATCGTCACCAACCACCACGTCATCAAGAACGGCGAGGCCTTCAAGGTGGTCCTGAACGACCGGCGGGAGTTCGACGCCGAGGTGCTGCTCACCGACAAGCGCACCGATCTGGCGGTCCTGAAGATCGACGCGGGCGGCGAACGGCTGCCGACCCTGCGCTTCCACGATTCCGACGCCATCGAGGTGGGCGACCTCGTGCTCGCCATCGGCAACCCGTTCGGCGTCGGCCAGACAGTCACCAGCGGCATCGTCTCCGCGCTCGCCCGCACCCAGGTGGGGGTGGCCGACTACCGCTTCTTCATCCAGACCGACGCGCCCATCAATCCCGGCAATTCGGGCGGCGCGCTGGTCACGCTCGACGGCGCGCTGTTGGGGATCAACACGGCGATCTATTCCCGTTCCGGCGGCTCCATCGGCATCGGCTTCGCCATCCCCGCCAACATGGTGCGGCTGGTGGTGGACTCCGCCGTCGAGGGCAAGCGGCTGGTGCGCTCCTGGCTGGGCGTGGCCTCCCAGAAGGTCAGCTCTCAGGATGTCGGAACCCTGCAGCTGGACCGTCCCGGCGGCGCGCTGATCACCCGTATTTTCCCCGGCGGCCCCGCGGACAAGGCGGGCCTGCGCGCGGGCGATGTGGTGGTGAGCGTGGCCGGCTTCGACATCGCCGACCCGCAGGGCATGCGCTACCGCACGGCAACCCAGAAACCGGGCAGCAAAGTTGACATCACTTACATTCGCGACGGCGAGCGCCGGAAAGGCAAGGTGAAGCTGACCCTGCCGCCCGAGGATCCGCCGCGCAAGGAACGCCGTCTGGAGGGCCGCCATCCGCTGTCGGGCGCCACGGTTGCCAATCTTTCACCGGCCTTTAACGAGGAACTGGGCATCGATCCCCTGTTGCAGGGCGTGGTGGTGCTGCGTACCGAGCCGCGCAGTCCGGCACGGCGCACGCGCTTCCGGCCCGGCGACATCGTGCTGGCGGTCAATGACGAGGAGATCGAGCGCGTCGAACAGCTTGAGCAAGCGCTGGAGGACGCACCTTATGGCTGGGAGTTCGAATTGCGCCGGGGCGACCGCGTGCTGACGGCGATGATCCGCCCGTGAGCGACCTGTTCGGTTCGGCGGGTCTGGAAGAGGATGCGCCGCGTCCCCTGGCCGACCGGCTGCGCCCCGCCTCCCTCGACGACGTGCTGGGGCAGGACCATCTGCTCGGGGCGGGCGGCATCCTGCGCACCATGCTCGATGCCGGGCGGCTGACCTCGCTGATCTTCTGGGGCCCGCCCGGCACCGGCAAGACCACCATCGCGCGCCTGCTCGCCGGGCGGACGGGCCTCCATTTCGAGCAGATTTCGGCGATCTTCTCCGGCGTCGCGGAGCTGCGCAAAATCTTCGACGCCGCCCGCAAGCGCCGCGCCACGGGGCAGGGCACGCTGCTCTTCGTCGATGAGATCCACCGCTTCAACCGCGCCCAGCAGGACAGTTTCCTGCCTCACATGGAAGACGGCACGGTGATCCTGGTGGGCGCCACCACGGAAAACCCGTCCTTCGAACTCAATGCGGCGCTGCTTTCCCGCGCCCGCGTGCTGGTGCTGCACCGGCTGGACGACGCGGCGCTGGAGGAACTGCTCCGGCGCGCCGAGGCGGCCGCCGGCCGGAAGCTGCCGGTGACGGACGAGGCCCGCGCCGCCCTGCGCGCCATGGCCGACGGCGACGGGCGCTATGTCCTGAATCTCGCCGAGGAAGCATTCGAGTCTGCAGGCGAGGGCGAAACCCTCGATCCGGCCGAACTGGCGAAGCGCCTGCAACAGCGCGCGCCGGTCTATGACAAGGCGCAGGAGGGCCATTACAACCTCATCAGCGCGCTGCACAAATCGATCCGGGCGTCGGACGCCGACGCGGCGCTCTACTATCTGGCGCGCATGCTGGTGGCGGGCGAGGACCCGCTCTATATCGCCCGGCGGCTGGTCCGGGCGGCCTCGGAAGACATCGGCCTTGCCGACCCGCAGGCCCTGACCCAGGCGCTGGCGGCCAAGGAAACCTATGACTTTCTGGGCTCGCCCGAGGGCGAACTGGGGCTGGCGCAGGCCACCCTCTATCTCGCCACCGCGCCCAAGTCGAACGCCGTCTATACGGCCGCCGGCAAGGCCTGGGCGGCGGCCAAGGAGACCGGTTCCCTGATGCCGCCCAAACACATCCTCAACGCGCCCACCCGCCTGATGAAGGACCTCGGCTACGGCGCGGGCTACGCTTACGACCACAACGCCCCGGAGGCTTTCTCCGGCCAGAACTGCTTTCCGGAAGAAATGGACCGCCGCCGCTTCTACCGGCCCGCCGACCGGGGCTTCGAGCGCGAGGTGGCCAGGCGGCTGGCCCACTGGGAAAAACTGCGCTCGGGGCGGAAGGGGGAGGGGGACAATTCGGGGAAATAAT
>JBKHIN010000260.1:0-4801 GCA_046538635.1 Alphaproteobacteria bacterium | reverse complement strand
CTTCCCGGCACAGGGGGCGCAGGGCCTCGAAGCTGATCTGGCGGACATTGGCGACGCGCCACGGCTGGAGCCCGTCCGGCAGCAGCAGGACGGAGCCGCGATGGGCCACGCGCCCGGCGCGGAATATGCCGCCCGAATAGGAATCGATGGGGTTCGGCCCCCTGCGGTCAAAGGCCAGCTGCATGGTTCCTCCCCCAGCCTGCCGTCCGGCCGGCCGCCTGCGTCAGCCGGCGCCGGCCCGTACGCTCGCCGGGCGGTTTTCGATGCCGCTCCAGTCGCGCTTGACGCCCGTCACGAGCAGCAGCGGCGCGGCCACGAAGATCGACGAATAGGTGCCCACCACGACGCCCCAGATCATGGCGAAGGTGAAGCCTTCCAGCGTCTTGCCGCCCAGGAAATAGAGCGACAGCAACGCCAGCAAGGTGGTCAGCGAGGTGACGGCCGTGCGCGACAGGGTTTCGTTGATAGAGCGGTCGATCAGCGCCGAAAGCTCCAGCCGCTTGTATTTGCGCAAATTCTCCCGCACGCGGTCATAGACCACCACGGTGTCGTTCATCGAATAACCGACGATGGTGAGCAGGGCCGCGATGATCGAGAGGTTGAATTCGAGCTGCAGGAACGAAAAGACGCCGATGGTGAGGATGACGTCGTGGACGAGCGCAAGAACGGCGCCCAGGCTGAACTGCCATTCGAAGCGGAACCAGATATAGACCAGCATCATGAAGACGGCGATGGTCACCGCCCAGATGCCCTGCGAAATCAGTTCCGAACTCACGATTCCGCCGACAACCTCGGTCTGGAGGAAGGTGATGCCGTCCTCGCCATAGGCATCGACAAGCGCCGCCTTCACCTTGTTGGTGGCCTCGGTCTGCGCCTTCTCCTCCGCGAGCGGATCATCGCTGGCCACCATTTGCCGGACAACGCTGATGCGCGCCTCGTTGGTCTCGCCGTATTCCACCACCTGGATGTCGCCAAGCTCACCCGAAAGCGGCGTGAGAGCGCTCTTCATCCGGCCGATATCCAGCCGCTCCGCGGTGCGCACCTCGATGGAAGTGCCGCCCCGGAAGTCGATGCCGAAATTCAGCCCCATCGTCGTGAAGCCGATCGCCGAAGCGATAATGGCGGCGATGGAGATGGCGTAGGCCACCTTGTGAAAGGCGATGAACTTGAACTCGGTCCGGTCGGGAAGAAGTCTCAGATGCTTCATTTCTTACGTCTTTCCTGCTCGCCGCCGGTCAAATGGGGATGGTCTGCGGGCGCCTGTAGCGCAGCCACATGGCCACAATGAACCGGGTGAAGACGAAGGCGGTGAACACCGAGGTGGCAATACCGATGGACAGGGTGACGGCGAAACCGCGGATCGGCCCCGAGCCCAGCCAGAACAGGATGATGCCCGCCAGAAAGGTGGTCACGTTGGCGTCGAGAATGGTGCGCAGGGCCCGCTGATAACCCGCCTCCACGGCGTTGATGGGCGTCTTGCCCGCGCGCATTTCCTCTCGTATTCGCTCGAAGATCAGCACGTTGGCGTCCACGGCCATGCCGATGGTGAGCACGATGCCCGCGATGCCGGGCAGCGTCAGCGTCGCCTGCAGAAGCGAGAGCACGCCGGCGATCAGCACCAGGTTCACGATCAGCGCCAGATTGGCGTAAATGCCGAACAGGCCGTAAGCCAGCAGTATGTAGATCATCACGGCGATGAAGCCGATGATGGCGGCCCGTTGGCCCGCCTCGATGGAATCCTGGCCCAGCGTGGCGTTCACGGTCCGCTCCTCGATGGCGGTAAGTTCCGCCGGCAGCGCGCCGGCTTCGAGCAGGGTCGCCAGTTCGTCGGCCGATTGCGCGGAGAAGCGGCCCTCGATCTGGCCGGCGCCGCCCAGAATGGGTTCGTTGACGCGCGGCGAGGAGATCACCTTTCCGTCCAGCACCACGGCGAAGCGGCGGCCCACATTTTCCTGGGTCCAGTTGGCCCAGCGGCGGGCCCCCGGCCCGTCGAAGCGCATGGTCACCACCCACTGGCCGCTCTGCTGGTCGAAATAAGGCGAGGAGCCCGTCAGGTTGCCACCGCCGACGATGACCCGCTTGCGCACGATGAGCGGCGGCTCGCCGGGTTCGTCGCTGGTAAGGACTTCCGTGCCCACCGGCGCGCGGCCGGACTTTGCCTGTTCCGGTGTTGCCGTCCCTTCGATGGCGCGGAACGACATCTTGGCCGTCTTGCTGATCTTGCGCTTGATTTCCGCGGTATTCGTGACGCCGGGAACCTGGAGCACGATACGGTCCACGCCCTGGCGCTGGATCGAGGGCGATGAAACGCCGAAGGCGTCGATCCGGTTGCGGACCACCTCGACCGCCTGGTTCAGGGTGTTGTTGCGAATGTTGTCCTTGGCGGCATCGGTGAGCCGAACGATGACCCGGCCTTGATCCGTACTGCTGACTTCCACGTCGTTGGCGCCCGCGAAGCCGAGCATGGAGGAATCGATGGGCTTGCGCAGGGTCCGGATGCGTTTCACCGCCTCGTTTAGATCGGCGATCTCGCGGATGCGCAGGGTGACCCGGTCCCCCTCGATGTTCAGGTTGGAATAGCCGATGCGCGTCTTGCCCCGGTCCAGGGGGCGCAATACGGAGCGGACCTCGTCCCGCTTGCTCTCCAGCCGTTCCTCGAAGACATCCTGCACCGCGACGCGGAACACAAGATAGGCGCCGCCCTGCAGGTCGAGGCCGAGATTGAGCGTATCGGCCGGAAGCCCGGCTTCCTTCAATTCCTTGACCGTCGATTGCGGCAGGACGTTGGGGAGCGCGAACAGCACCCCGAGCGCGACGACCCCGAGGATGAAGATCATCTTCGCCTTGGAAAAATAAAGCATGACGTACGCCTCACGGCCCTGCCGCCCTCCCCGTGGCGGAGACGGGCCCTGTTATGATTTGGTTTCGGCCGACGGTGCGGCGGTTTCCGACTTGCTCAGGACGCTGGAGACCGTGTGCTTCATGATGCGCACGCGCACGCCATCGGCGATTTCCACCTGCGCCTCGTTGTCGCTGATGATCTTCGTGATCTTGCCGATGATGCCCCCCGAGGTCACCACCGTGTCCCCGCGCCGCAGGCTTTCCACCAGCGCGCGGTGTTCCTTCATGCGCTTTTGCTGCGGCCGGATCAAGAAAAAGTAGAAAATCCCGATCAGAACCGCAAAGAAAAGCAGGTTGGGGACCAGACCCGGCCCTTGAGCGCCCGCCATGATCACTTCGAATTCGCTGAATACCGGCTGGTTCATCATTATCCGCCTTTCTGCACCTGAAGCCCGGCAACGCACCCCGCCACCAGGCCCGCCTCATGCCGGCGCGCCTGCGGCGCTAGCCGCCCTTGCATGGATTCGGCGGGACTATAGCCGCGCATTTTTCTTTTGAAAACAGCGCTCAACGGCGAAAAAAACCGCTTTTTTTGGCCATGTGACGCAGGCTCAGGGCGCCGCGGCCCGGCCCGGTGCTCCATATGGCGCACGGACGCTCCGGCTGCAAGGGCACCATGCCCCTCAGGCGCTCAGATGTTCGACCGGGTCGACCGCCGTTACCCCCCGCCTCACCTCGAAGTGAAGCTGGGGCATTTCCACATTGCCGGTGCTGCCGGAGAGCGCGATCGGCTGGCCCTTGCGCACCTTCTCGCCCTTCGCGACCTTGAATTCGCTGGTATGGGCATAGGCCGTCACCAGATCGCCTTCATGCCGGATGAGAATCAGATTTCCGAAACCGCCCACCTCGTTGCCGATATAGATCACCTCACCGTCCGCGGCGGCGCGCACCGGCGTGCGCTCCGGCACGGCGATGTTGATGCCGTCATTGTGGCGCCCGTTGGGTGTGGGCCCGAAGCCGGAGATGATACGGCCCCGGACCGGCCAGACAAGCTCACCGGCCGCCGCGGCGGGTGCGGAGCTGGATACCGGGGTGGCGGGCGCGGTCGCCGGCCGGGGCTCCGGTTCCGCTTGTTCCCCAGCCTCCCCTGATTCGGCAGCCGCTTTCGCCTCGACCGCGGGAGCCGATGTGTCGCTCTCGCTCGTCGCCGATTCCGTGGGCTCTTCCGCTTTCGGCTTGCCCGACTCGCTGGGGGCAGGCGGCTGCGCCCCGCTCTCGTCCGACGGGTCAGCCGGGTTTTTTCCGGCCTCGTCCGGCTTTTCGCTCTCGGCCGGGACCACCGCGCTTTTCGAGGCAGGCGGAGGCTCGACACGGGGGGCCAACATCGCACCGGAAGCCGGCTCTGGCCGCGGGGCGGCGACGTCGAAACGGAATACGTTGGAGCGCTTTCCATCCTCGCGGGTCACCTGTACCGCCCAGTTGCCGGTTTCGCCACCGGTGTCGAAGGTCACGCGCAGGGCGCCGGCGTCCAGCACCTCGATCTGTTGCGGCTCCAGCACCCGGGCGCTCCCGGTCGAGCTGACCGCCACGTTGGCCACCGGCGTCAGGTGACTGCCGCGAACAAGCAGCGTCTGTTCGCCGTCGCGAATGGGAACCGGATCGGGGCTGACAGCCGAAAGCCGCGGGGCGGCGTCGGCATCGGGGGCCGCGCCCGGCACCTCTTGGCGGGACACCTTGCGCGTCGCCGGCGTCTCGTCGTCCCCGGCGGATTTCTCTTTCGCCGGGGGCGGGCTTTCCGCCGCGCCATCGCCTGCCGGCGCCTCGCAGGTTACCAGCAGCGTGTCGCCGCCCCTGAGGGTCATCCGATGCCGCGTGCCGCCGCTTTGCGCCCGCGTATCGGGGTCCCGGACGATCGGCTGCTTTGCAGCTTTTTCGGACGGTTCGGGGGGCGGCTTCGGCG
>JBKHIN010000259.1:0-4811 GCA_046538635.1 Alphaproteobacteria bacterium | reverse complement strand
GGAACCGCCCGGACCGGTAGACTGCGGCGTCATGACGGACCGGGAAGGGATGGCACAGGCGGCGGCCCTGCTGCGCTGGTACGGGGAGATGGGCGTTGACGCGATCGTCGGCAACGTCCCGGCCGCCCGTCTGCACGCGCCCGAACCGCAACTCTCGGTACCGGAAGCGGAGGCCGCGGCGCCGGTGTCCGCCCCCGAATCGCCGGCACCGCCGGGGCCCACCGGACCCTCGCTTCCGGCCGAAACCGAGGAGGCGCGCAACGCCGCGGCCCGCTGCGCCAGCCTCGATGAATTGCGCGCCGCTCTGGAAGCCTTCGAGGGCTGCGCCCTCAAGGAGGGGGCCAGCCGCCTTGTTTTCGCCGACGGCGCGCCCGGTTCGCAGATCATGTTCGTCGGCGAGGCGCCGGGGCGCGAGGAGGACCGCCAGGGCAAGCCCTTTGTCGGCCGGTCCGGACAGCTGCTCGACCGCATGCTCGCCGCGCTGGGACTGTCGCGCGCCAATGTCTACATTTCGAACATCGTCCCCTGGCGGCCGCCCCTCAACCGGAAGCCGGACCTAAGCGAAATCCAGGTGTGCCTGCCCTTCCTGCTGCGCCACATCGAACTGGCGTCGCCGAGCGTGGTGGTGACCCTGGGCGGCACCGCGACGCACCACCTGCTGGGCGAGAGCGGCGGCATCATGAAGCTGCGCGGGCGCTGGTTCCGGCTGCAGACGGACACGCTGACCGTCCCCCTCATGCCCACGCTCCATCCTGCCTATCTTTTACGCACGCCTGCCCAAAAGCGGTGGGCGTGGCGGGATTTCCTCGCCGTTCAAGTGTGGCTTGCGGAACAACAGAATTGACAATTCGGCGATGCCCTGAGCGTAAGCCAATGCCTGAATTCCGCCACACTCTTGCCTCGTTTGACCAGCAGGGCTAAAAGGGCATTTAAAGGTTGCGTCCCTGAAGGGTGGAAGGGATCAACGACTCCGAAGGCGGGCGTACCGGGCTTCAAGAAATCCGGAGGATCCGCCGGCTGTGGGGAGAGCCGCCGTGCCGGGCAACATGGGTTGGGCATCCGCGCCATCGCGGACGTCATGGCAAAAACGGGGACTGGACGGAGGGCTGAAAGGCCTTCTGGTCGCCCTCGGCCTGTCGGCCGTCTGGGCATTTTCGGTTTCGGCCGCGCCCGGAGACGCGTCGGCCGCACCCGCCGAGGAGCAGGGCGCGGAAGTCTTCGAGATCGAGCCGGCGATTCTGGGCGCCGCCGATGCCGATTTATACCGCAAAATCTTCGCATTGCAGGAGCGCGCCCGCTGGGAAGAGGCCGACAGGCTCGTCGGGCAGCTCGAGAAAGACATTCTGATGGGGCATGTGCTGTTCCAGCGCTACATGCACCCGACCGGCTACCGTTCCAGCTTCAAGGAATTGCGCAAATGGCTTTCGCTCTATGCCGACCATCCCGGCGCGGAGCGGGTCTACCGTCTGGCGCTGAAGCGCCAGGCCAAGGGCGTTCCCCGGCCCACGACGCCCAGGAAGCGCGCCTGGCGTGAAGAACTCGACCCGGAATACAGCGCCTTCGAGATCTATAATCCCCCGCGCAGCGCCGCCCAGCGCAAGCGGGCGAAGGAAATCGAACGCTACGTGCAGTCGCTGATTCGCCGGGAGCGGCCCACCCAGGCGCTCGCCTATCTGAAGCGCGACGGCATCAAGGGGGATCTTACCCGCTTCGAATATGACCGCATCCGCCAGCGCATCGCCGCCTCCTATTTCGCCGAACAGAAGGACGGCAAGGCCTATGAGCTGGCCGCGGAGATCGCCGACCGCAGCCACAAGGCCGTGCCGCTGGCCGACTGGACCGCAGGCCTCGCCGCCTGGCGGCAGGGGCATACGGCCGCCGCCACCCGGCATTTCGAACGGCTTGCGGGGGCCGACTACATTCCCGACAGCTTGAGAGCGGCCGCGGGCTTCTGGGCCTCGCGCGGCAAGCTGTTGAGCCGCAAACCGCAGGATTATGTGCGCCTGCTGAACGAGGCCGCGGACCATCCGCTGACCTTCTACGGAATCCTGGCGTCCCATCAGCTTGGGCACGACCTGAAACTGCGCTTCGAACTGCCCCGGCTGGACGGCCATTCCTTCAGCTTGCTGACGGCCGATCACGGCATCGCCCGCGCCGTGGCGCTGGCCCAGGTGGGCAAGCGCATTCTGGCCGAGGAGGAAATGCGCCGGGCCCACGGCCGCCTGCCCGCCGCGCTCGACGCCGCCTTCATTTCGCTGGCCGACCGGCTTTCGCTGCCCCACAGCGAACTGATCGGCGCCATGGCGACCGAGCAGCCGGGCCTGGAAGCGGGCCTGTTCCCCGTGCCCGATTACGAGCCGCGGGGCGGCTATCTGGTGGACCGGGCGCTGATCTACGCCATCGCAAGGCAGGAGAGCAAGTTCTACCCCCGCGCCCTCAGCCGGGCGGGCGCGCACGGGCTCATGCAGGTGCGCCCGATCACCGCCATCGACGTCACCGGCGACCGGCGCTACAGCTCCAGCTTCCGCGACGCCCTGTTCGAGCCGGAGATCAATCTCAGCCTGGGCCAGCGCTATGTGAAGAAGCTGCTCAACACGGGCGAGCCGCGCGGCAACATGTTCATGCTCGCAACCGCCTATAATGGCGGGCCGGGCAATCTGCGGCGCTGGATGTCGCAAGTGAAATACAACGACGATCCGCTGCTCTTCATCGAGAGCATTCCCTCACCCGAAACCCGGGACTATATCGAGCAGGTGCTCACCAATCTGTGGATCTACCGCGCCCGCCTCGGCCAGCCCGCGCCCACGCTGAAGGCCGTGGCCTCCGGCAAGTGGCCGGTCTATCAGTCCGTGGACGAACTGGTGTCGGATTCGGTGGCCGCGCGGCGGTGATATTCAGGACGCGGGCGGTTCGCTGCCCGCAACCAAGCGGTTGTTGGCCGGAGTTCGGGTGTCGGCCTTCTTCAAGGTAACCCGGGTTGCCTTGGTATCTGTGGCGTTTTCCCACCAGAATGCCTTATCGTCTCTTTTGAGCGCGTAGTGTATTGAAAACGGCCACATGCAGATGCCGAGATAGGCCAGGAAAGTACGCAGGCCGAAAGCAGGCCGGGAGCCCGGACCTGCTTTACCTTCCACAACAAATCCGGAGATATATTGACCAATCGTTTGTTTGCGGTGTTTGACATGCAGAAAATGATAGAAAAAGAGCGCTATAAAGACGATAAACATGATTGGCGTTGTAATGATGAAATCAGTATCCCGTGTGTAGTCGCGCTCGAAACTCCAGGCGAAATTTCCGGTATAGCTTGCCTCGGCAATTAATATTGGCAACGTAGAAATTGGTATGAGTACAGAGAGAACGACTGCAAAGTCGATGAGCATCGCACCAATCCGTTGCCATATGAGCACTGGGCGGGCTGTATTCACCTCGAATGAGCGGCGCGGGAACCAGATTGCAAAAGCGGCAATCAACAGCGCGCCGGGTATGGTCCACACCGACGAGGATGCGGCAACGACGCACTCATTGTTAACGCACGAAGCGGTAAATCCTACCGTTCCTCCGGCCCCATACGTCGAGCCGATGTATAGACAAGCCAAAATCAAAAACGTTAGAAAACGACCCAAAGCTGGTCCCCGGCCTGCTGCAGATTAAACTTCATTGTAACCGATTTTGCACGCCGCAACACCCTCTTGGGTTGAAACCGGCGGAAAATTCGGCAGTGCTTGCCCTTTGCAGCGTATGGTTGGTCCGGCAGGATGGGGTGAGCCTGATTCCTCGCAGCCGCGACGCGGCTGCGCACCACAGGCCGCCGCGAGACGGCCGTACAGTCGCGACCCAGTCCCAGAGGGAACCCTCCCATGCCCGGCATCGACGAATCCCGAAAATTCATCCCCCTGCGGATTGCCGTGATGACGGTGTCCGACACGCGCACGGAAGCCGACGACACCTCGGGCGACACGCTCGTCCGGCGGATCGAGGAAGCGGGCCATGTGCTCGCGGGGCGCACCATTGTCCGCGACGATCCGGGCGCCCTTCGCCAAAAGGCGGAGGAGTGGATCGCCTCGCCGGAGGTGGACGTCATCATCACCACGGGCGGCACGGGGCTGACGGGGCGCGACGTGACGCCCGAGGCGCTCACGCCGCTGTTCGAAAAGCACATCGACGGGTTCTCCGCCCTCTTCCACCGCATCAGCTATGAGCAGGTGGGCACGTCCACCATCCAGTCGCGCGCCTGCGCGGGGCTGGTGCGCGGTACGCTGATCTTCTGTCTGCCCGGCTCCACGGGCGCGGTGAAGGACGGCTGGGACGGCATCCTCAAGGACCAGCTCGACAGCCGCCACGGCCCCTGCAATTTCGTGGAGATCATGCCGCGGTTTCAGGAGTAGCTTAATATTGAAACGATCCGCCTAGATAGGTTGTCGGCTGCTGCCGTCGCCATTGTTGCCATCGCGGGATAGTTCTTGCGCTTTTTTCCGAATCTGTTCGCGGGCCTCATTTTCTAAGTTTTCTATCATCAGCCGCCGGAAACCATCAGGGTTTCGCTCACAGTGATAAAAATAGTGACGCATCTTTCTTCTCTTCTCAGCCTCTTTCTCCTCTTGGGCAGAAGGTTTGGTGTAACCCCAGATCTTTAGTGCCGTCTTCAGCGCGTTCCACAGCACCAAGATTAGACCAATGAGGCCCAACCATGCTGGTCCCAGGAATTCGAAAATTGCATATCCGGCCGGTATAGCTGCGAGCCAAAGCACTAGGCCGATTTTCAGTAGTCTGACCTGTTTTAGATGCTCTGACCATTTCTTATCAGCCGCAGC
>JBKHIN010000258.1:0-4820 GCA_046538635.1 Alphaproteobacteria bacterium | reverse complement strand
CCTACGCCATGTGCGGCTTCGCCAATCTGGGCAGCGTGGGCATGCTGATTTCCGCGCTCTCCACCCTGGCGCCCGAACGCCGGCCGGAAATCGCCGAACTGGGCCTGCGCTCCTTCCTGGCGGGCAATCTGGCGACGGGCATGACCGGCGCGGTGGTGGGCCTGATTACGTGGGGGTAGGGGGCTTCGGCACGGGCTGGAAGCCGGGCGGACGGCCGGTGCTTGTGGACGTCGACCATCCGCGTAACCGGAATCGTTTCGGTTACCGGTTCTTGCACGGCTCCGCCCGCCTTTCGTGACAATCCCGTACCAAATCTGTTAACCTTTTTCCGCTAACGGAATCCCGGGTGGGTTTTCACGCGGCCGGCGTGCCGCGGGGGCCTGCTTTTTCTTTCCCTTTTGCATGCGTGATGGAGCGCCCATTGCAGACCACGGACTTCGCGTCGGTCGAGGCAGAGTCAGAGGAACGTTCCGGCGAACCGGCCCCCTCCGCCGCCGTCAACCCGTTCCCCGAATACACGCAAAAGGAAGTATTCGCTGATTTGTGCATCCATATCGCGGGGCTGACCTTCGCGGTCATCGGCATTCCCTGGCTGCTGATCAAGGGCTTCCGCATGGAAGAGGCCAGCTTCTATATCAGCCTGCCGCTCTATGCGGCCGGGCTGGCGGCGATGCTCGGCTTTTCCGCGGCCTATAACCTGGTCAATCATCCGCCTGCGAAGGAAATCCTGCGCCGCTTCGACCATTCGGCCATTTTCCTCATGATCGCGGGCAGCTACGGCCCCTTTGCGCTCAGCAAGATCGGCGGGCCCTGGGGCATCGGCCTGTTCGCCTTTGTCTGGGCGCTGGCGCTTATCGGCACGTCGCTGGCCTTTCTCGTGCCGCGCAAGGCCGACAAGCTGACCATCGTGCTCTGCCTGCTCATGGGGTGGAGCATCGTCGTCGCCATCGAACCGCTGATGCGCGCGGTGTCGCTGGGCGTGGTGATCCTGCTGGGCGTGGGCGGGATCATCTACAGTGCGGGCGTCGCCTTTCACATGGCCGAGCGCCTCCCCTACCACAACGCCATCTGGCACGCCTGCGTGCTCGCGGCCGCCGGCTGCCACTACGCCGCCGTGATGATGGCGGTGGGGTGAGCGGCTGCCGCAGCGGTTCCCTTTTATTCGGATTGCTGGCCGGTGCCGCGCACGCGGTAACCACACGTTGTTTCCCTCTCTCATACGTTGTAAGCTTGCTTCGTTAACGCCCGCAACAGTGGGTGGAGGCTGAGAGGGAGGAACTGGCGTGAAGTTGCGGGGCATTGTATTGGGAATTCTGGCCGCTGCCCTGGCCGGCGGGCCGGTGCATGCGGCGGATGACGCAAAGACTGTTGTGTTCGAGGAAGTCGCCCCGCCCTACCCATCGAAGCGTCCCCCCCTGAACGAAAAGCGGACCGCCCGCCCCGGCGATATTCTCTACACTGAGCGCGCCACCGGCCTGCCGGGGGCGCGGCTGGTGAAGAAACTCATCCTGAAGAACACACCTGCCGACCGGCGGGTAACGATCGGAACGGACGACCATCTGCAGAAATATCTTGTCGACGGCGAGCCCTGGTACTGCGCGCTCTATGGGCGCGGGGGCCACAGGCACCAGGGTGAAGGCAGCATCCTCTCGCGCGTGGCGGGCCGGGAGCAGGAGGGCGGAATCCGGAAGCCGGGTTTCTATGTTTGCCTGCGCGACGGGGACGGCACCGCCGGAACGTTCGAGGAAGTCCGGATTCTCACGCTGGTGCTCAAGGTCGAGAAACGCAGGGAACTGGAGGACGGTTCGGTCGAGGCCGCGATACAGCGGACATACGAATATACGATGTCCGGAAGACTGTCCTCGAAAGAGTTCACCGAGTCGAGCCTTAATCCGGATAACAATGACTTCTATGACGCCGTGATTGAACTGGAAAAGATTGAAGACGGCACGATCGAGATTCAAGCCGGATTGCGGGACATGGACGGCACGCAGGAACGCCACTCCTATGCCTTCCGCATTCCGCTGTCCGGGCCTTTTCCGGCAATGGTTATAGTCTCGCATCCATTCGAGGGGGATATGGTCTATCGAATGGGTTCGGGTATGGAAAAGTCCGCGGAAACGGAAGAGGAGGCGAAGCGGCGAGAGCGGGCGGCGCAACTTGAAATCCTCGCCGTGGAGGGAGATGTCGTCACCTATCGCGTAACCCGCGGCTTTCAGCCCTGGCGCTTCTGGAAAGTAAAAACACCGCACCGGGTCCAAGAGCGCCTGCGCTGGCGTCCGCGCCCCTGAAAATGGCGCATCCGCTGTCGGCCGCTCCGCCGTATAACTTAGCAGCTTGCCCGGCAAATGCGGGGCGTGGCCCTATCGGGCAAACTCCTTGCTTTGCCATCGTCTCGTCCTAAGCTTTCCGGAATTTGCATTTTCTCCGGAAAGGTCCGTCATGGCGCTTGATCCCGAAACCAGACAGCAGCTCATCGACTCCGTCGCCCGCTTCGTGCGCGAGCGCCTGGTGCCGCTGGAGCACAGGGTGGCCGAGGAGGACGAGGTTCCGCCGGAGGTCGTGGAGGAGATGAAGGCGCTGGGCCTGTTCGGCCTCTCGATCCCGCAGGAATATGGCGGCCTCGGCCTGATCATGGAGGAGGAGGTGCTGGTGGCGCTGGAACTGGGCCGCACCTCGCCTGCCTTCCGTTCCGTTATCGGCACCAATGTGGGCATCGGCAGCCAGGGCATCGTCATGTTCGGCTCAGACGCGCAAAAGGCCGAGTGGCTGCCCAAACTGGCCTCGGGCGAGCTGATCTCGAGCTTTTGCCTCACGGAGCCGGAGGCGGGCTCGGACGCCGCGTCGCTCCGCACGCAGGCGATCCCCGACGGCGACGCCTATGTGGTCAACGGCACCAAGCGCTATATCACCAACGCCGACAAGGCGGGCGTCTTCACGCTCATGGCGCGCACGGACCCGGCGAGCAGGGGGGCGGGCGGCATTTCGGCCTTTATCGTGCCCGCGGATCTGCCGGGCATCACGGTGGGCAAGCCGGAGCAGAAGATGGGCCAGCAGGGCGCCCATATCTGCGACGTCACGTTCGAGAACTGCCGCGTGCCGCGCGCAAACCTTCTGGGGGCGGAGGGCCAGGGCTTCAAGGTGGCGATGCAGGTGCTGGACCGGGGGCGGCTGCACATTTCCGCCGTCTGCGTGGGCGTCGCCGAACGCCTTTTGCAGGAGATGACGGACTATGCCGCCGAACGCAAGCAGTTCGGCAGCGCAATCGGCGACTTCCAGCTCATTCAGGGGCTTCTCGCCGACAGCCAGACGGAGGCTTACGCGGGGCGCTGCATGGTGCTGGATGCGGCGCGCAAGAGGGACGCGGGCGAGTCCGTGACCATGGAATCCTCCGCCTGCAAATATTTCTGCTCGGAGATGGTGGGAAGGGTGGCCGACCGGGCCGTGCAGGTCTTCGGCGGCGCGGGCTATGTGGCCGATTACGGCATCGAGCGGTTTTACCGCGACGTGCGCATCTTCCGGCTCTATGAGGGCACCAGCCAGATTCAGCAGGTCATCATCGCCCGGCATATGCTGCGGAACCGGGAGTGAAGCAATGTTTCGCATCAGGTTCACCACAAAGCTTTCACCGGCTAACGCCCACCGTGAGGGATGAAAAGCATCTCACGCGAAGGCGCGGGGGCGCGAAGCGCCTTCCCTGGATCGCGCCTTCTTCGCGTCTTTGTGCCTTCGCGCGCCCCATTTTCTTTTCAGACATAAAGAAGGCACGAAGATCACGAAGCGTTGCAGTGCCTTCCTGGTGCTCTTTGTGCACCCTTCGTGTCTTGGTGGTGAAACCCGCGCCTGAAACGAGAATCAATGAGGCAATTTTATGCGCTCATCCGCGTTTTTGAGAAACGGCTATGCCGCCTTCCGCAAGTCGAGGCTGAAAGGGAGCGAGGGATTGTTCCGCACGCTGGCGGAGGGCCAGTCGCCCAAGGCCATGGTCATCAGTTGCTGCGATTCCCGCGTCGATCCCACGGTGATTTTCGATGCGCAGCCCGGCGACCTGTTCATGGTGCGCAATGTCGCCAATCTGGTGCCGCCCTATACGCCCACGGGCGGGTATCACGGCGTCAGCGCGGCGCTCGAATTCGCCGTGACGGGTCTGAATATCGAACACATTCTCATCATGGGTCACAGAAGTTGCGGGGGCATTCAAGCCTGTCTCGACGGCCACTATGAGAAGGCGGCGGGCGGCTCTTTCATCGGTAAATGGATGTCGATTCTGGAGCCCGCCCGCGCGCGCGTGCTGGAGCGCTACGGCAACGCGCCGCGCGAGGAGCAGCAGCGCGCGCTGGAAGAGGAGGGCATCCGCCAGTCCATCGCCAATGTGCAGGAGTTCCCGTTCGTCCGGGAGCGGATGGGGAAGGAAACGCTGTCCGTACACGGCGGATATTTCGATATCGGCTCCGCCACGCTCTACGCCATGGACGGCGGCACGGGCGAGTTCCTGCCCATGCCGGAGCCATGAGGGGGTGGAAAGCTTCCGGCCATTCGGGCGCCTCGCGGTTCACACGAAGGCACGAAGGATGCACGGAGATCACCAAGTGGGCCTATAGCCTGAAAGACGGCCCCGGGGTGGTCTTGACGGGGCCTTCTTCGTGCTCTTTGTGAAGCCCTTGTGTCTTTGTGTGAACCAGATCGCGCGACGAACCGCGCCGGGTTCGCCGGAAGCCGGTAGGGCCGCTTTGACATGAGCGAATTTGCACGCCTGCTGAAGGAAATCCGCGCCTGCCGCCTGTGCGCCGAGGCGCCGGAGGGCGCGCCCCTGCCGCATG
>JBKHIN010000055.1:0-11490 GCA_046538635.1 Alphaproteobacteria bacterium | reverse complement strand
CGGCCTCGACAACCGAACCGGAAGTATCGCCGCGAGGTTCCGACAGGAAACCCAGACCGAAAGAGGTGGCGAAAAAGCCGACCGCCAGGATCACCGTGGTGCGGGTGAGCGCGGAGGCCGCCGAACGGCCGCCCATGAGGCCGCCGCCGCCGCCACCGCCGCCAATCCCCAGCGCGCCGCCCTCGGAGCGCTGCAGCAGAATGACGCCGATCAGGAAGACGGCGATGATGATGTGCAGGGTCAGGATAATAGTATCCATGAGAAAGCCTCGTTACGGAGTGGCCGATCCCGCGCCGGCCGCTGCTGCTCGTGTTTCGTCCCGCTGTCGCTTCGAGTTGGGCGGCGGGGGCGTGTTTTGCAAGGCAAAACGTTTTTCAGGCCGCCGCCGCGCGAGGGCAGGCGGAGACAATGGCGAAGAAGTCCGCACAGTGCAAGCTCGCCCCGCCCACCAGCGCGCCGTCCACCCCCTGCACGGACATCAGGCTGGCGGCGTTGTCCGGCTTCACCGAGCCGCCGTAGAGCACGCGCAGGTCCTCCGCTTCCGTGCCGAGCTGCTGGACCAGGCGGACGCGGATCGCATCATGGGTCTCCGCGATTTCGCCGGGTTGCGGCGTGCGGCCGGTGCCGATGGCCCAGACGGGCTCATAGGCGACGATGGTATTGGCGGCCGTGGAACCCTCAGGCACCGAGCCCCGGATCTGGGTCTTGAGAACATGCCCGGTACTTCCGGCGTCGCGCTCGGCCTCGCTTTCGCCCACGCAAATGATCGCCGTCAGTCCGGCCCGGTGCGCGGCGCGCGCCTTGGCGCAGACCATCTCGTCGGTTTCTCCGCGCAGCGTCCGCCGTTCGGAGTGGCCGACGATGACGGCCGCCGCGCCCGCGTCCGCCAGCATCTCGGCGCTGATATCGCCGGTGAAGGCGCCGTCCGGCTTCGCATGGCAATCTTGGGCCCCAATCCGGACCGGACCGCCGGCCGCCCTGTCGGCGAAGCTGGCGATCAGCGTGGCCGGCGGGCACAGCATGACCTCGCAGGCGGGCGGTTCGCCCGCGCTCAGCTTCCGGCTCAGGGAATCCAGCTCGCTCAGCGATTCCCTGAAACCGTGCATT
Organism: Alphaproteobacteria bacterium; assembly: GCA_046538635.1. Classification (GTDB taxonomy): domain Bacteria; phylum Pseudomonadota; class Alphaproteobacteria; order JAJFIK01; family JAJFIK01; genus JBKHIN01. The sequence continues at coordinate 10,383 of JBKHIN010000055.1, read as the reverse complement.
TTCCAGTTTCCGATCACGATGCGGCGGCGCACGTCGATCTCCTCTTGCGGCCGATCATGGCGGCACCTCATACCGCCGCCCGGCGCAAGAGGCAAACACAACGGTTCTTGCCCGTTGCGGCATCCCTTTCTATGATGCGCCCCGGCGAGGGGCAACGGCTTGAAAAACAAGCGAAATCAGGAACGTATCCATGCTGACTCAAATACGCAACGCGTCCAAGGGATGGCTGGCGACCATTCTGGTCGGACTTTTGGTTCTGGCCTTTGGCACCTGGGGCATCCAGGGGGTATTCCTGCCCTCGCCCACGGACGCCGTGGCAAAGGTGGGCGACAAGAAGATTCAGTCGCAGGAATTCATCCTCGAATTCGTCAACACCCTCAACGCGCAGAGCCGCCAGACAGGCGAGCGGATGAGTCCGCAGGAAGCGAGCCGCATGGGCCTCGACAAACTGTATCTCGAACAGATGATCACGCGCACGGCCTATGACGTCATGGTCGACAAGCTGGGCCTTACCGTGCCGGACGACGTGTTGAGCGAGATCATTACATCGAATGAAGCCTTCCAGGGGATGACCGGCGAATTCGACCGGCAGCGTTACCGCGAACTGCTCTCCAGCATGCGGCTTTCCGAAACCCGCTATGAAAACGCCGTGCGGGAGGACATGGCGCGGATTCAGCTGACCAAGGCGATTTCGGGCGGCATCAAGCTGCCGCGCGGCATGATCGAAGCGGTCTACAAATACAATGCCGAGCAGCGCCGTGCGCGCTATCTGATCCTCAAGCCGGAACTGGCCGGAAAGATCCCGGAGCCGGACGAGGAAGCGCTGGCCCGGTTTCACCAGACCCATGACTCCCGCTACACCGCGCCGCAAGCACGGGCCTTCACCTATGTGCTTCTGCGTCCCAAGGACGTGATCGAACAAATCGACATTCCCGAGGACGACGTGGCGCGCGAGTACCAGGTCCACAAGCAGGAATACGCCAAGCCCGAAACCCGGAAAGTGCGCCAGATCACCTATTCCAGCCGTGACGAGGCGCTGGCGGCCCTTCAGAAGATCAACCGCGGCGCCGCCTTTGAAACCATTGCGGAGGAAAAGGGGCTGAAGCCGGAGGACATCGACCTGGGCGATCTGCGCAAGGAAGAGTTCCTCGATGCCGCCGTCGCCGAGGCCGCCTTCGCGCTCGAAACCCCTGGCATGACCGGCGTCATCGAGGGCCAGTTCGGCTTCGTCATCGCGGAAGTGGTTTCGATCACCCCTTCAACCACGAAGTCGCTGGAGGAAGTACGCGAGGAGCTTCGCGAGCGCATCGCGCTGGACACGGCCACGGGCCGGGTCGAGGACATTCGCCGGGACTTCGAGGACGCGCTGGCGGCCCAGTCGGCCTCCCTGGAGGACATCGCCGAAGGGCTGGGGCTGGAAGCCGTGAAGGTCCCGGCCGTCGACGAGACCGGCAGCACACCGGACGGCGAACGTCCCGAAACCCTGCCGGAGGAAAGCGATGTCCTTCGGGCGGCCTTCGTGAACGAGGAAGGCGAGGGTCTGGGCCTCGAGCGTCTGTCCACGGACGGTTATTTCGTGGTGCGCATCGACAAGGTCAGGCCGTCCGCACTGCGTCCGCTGGACGAAATCCGCGAACGCGTCGCCGCCGACTGGAAGGACGAACAGGTACGTCAGCGTCTGGAAAAGCTGGCCGGCAAATTGACGGCGCGCGTTAATGAAGGAGAGAAACTTTCCGATATCGCCGGGGAATTCGACCTTTCGGTGCTGACGACCCGTCCGCCGGTGCGCCGTGACGGCATCGGAACGGATGTGTTTTCCGAACAGGTGCTGAAGGAGTTGTTCTCGGCGGCGCCCGGCGAGGTGGTAAGCGGCCAGGTGCGCAACGGCGAGAGCTATCTGGTGGCCACTTTGACCGATATTCTGCCCCCGAATACGTCCAGCCCCCAGGCCCGCGCCGCGCTGAATGAGCGGATGCAGCGCTTCGACGACGAATACGGGCTGACGCTGGCGGACCAGTATGCGCGGCATCTGCGCGAAGACCTTGGCGTGAAGCGCTACGAGGACGCTCTGGCCCAGGCCATCTCCGAAGCCCGCTAGCGGCATGCGGATCGAGCCGGGATTTGACGCCTTCGCCGCGCGCTACGCGGCGGGGGCGGCGCAGGCGGTCCACACGCGCCTGACCGCGGATCTCGACACGCCCGTCTCCGCCATGCTGAAGCTGGCGGAAGGCCGTCCGCTTTCCTTTCTGTTTGAATCCGTCGAGGGCGGCGAGGCGCGCGGCCGCTACTCCATCCTTGGCATGAAGCCCGATCTGATCTGGCGCTGCCGCGACGGCCGGGCCGAGATCAACCGCCGGGCGCTCTATCAGCCGGACGCCTTCGAGCCGGTTCCGGGCGCGCCGCTCGACGACCTGCGCGCCCGCATCGACGCGGTCCGCATGGAGGTGCCCGCCGGGCTGCCGCCCATGGCCGCCGGCCTTTTCGGCTATATGAGCTATGACATGGTCCGGCTCATGGAGCGTCTGCCGGAACCCGGCGCCGATCCGCTCAACCTCCCTGATGCGGTTTTCCTGCGCCCCACCCTGACGGCGGTGTTCGACTCCGTCACCGGAGAGGTTTCGCTGGTGACGCCCGTCTGGCCGGATACGGAGCTTACAGCGGCCGCGGCCTATGCACGGGCGGGCGAAAGGCTGGCGGACGCCGTGGCCGACCTCGGCCGCTCTCTGCCCCGCCAGGACGCCTCGCGAACTCCGGCGACGCCGCTGCCCGCGCCTGTCTCGAACAAGACCCATGCGGAATATCTCGAGATCGTGGAGCGCGCCCGGGAGCATATCCGGGCGGGCGACATTTTCCAGGTGGTGCCGAGCCAGCGTTTCGCCGTGCCCTTCGACGTACCGCCCTTCGCGCTCTACCGCGCCCTGCGGCGGCTGAACCCCTCCCCGTTCCTCTTCTTCCTCGACATGGACGGCTTTTCCATTGTCGGCTCCAGCCCCGAAATCCTGGTCCGCCTTCGTGACGGCATCGTCACCATACGTCCCATTGCGGGCACGCGGCCGCGCGGCCGGGATGCGGCGGAGGACACCGGTCTGGCCGAAGAACTTCTCAATGACGCCAAGGAACGGGCGGAACATCTGATGCTGCTCGATCTGGGCCGCAATGATGTGGGGCGCGTGGCGCAGACGGGCTCGGTCAATGTGACGGAATCCTTCGTCATCGAGCGTTATTCTCATGTCATGCACATTGTCTCGAACATCGAAGGCCGTCTGCGGGCGGACGAAGACGCGCTCTCGGCGCTGACCGGCGGGTTTCCGGCGGGCACGGTCTCCGGTGCGCCCAAGGTGCGGGCCATGGAGATCATCACCGAACTGGAGGGCGAGAAGCGCGGCGTCTATGGGGGCATGGTGGGCTATTTCGCCGCCGACGGCTCCATGGATACCTGCATCGCCCTGCGCACGGCGCTGGTGAAGGACGGCATCATGTACGCGCAGGCGGGTGGCGGCGTGGTGGCGGACAGCGATCCGGAGGCCGAATATCAGGAGACGGTCAACAAGGCCCGCGCCCTGATCCGCGCGGCGGACGAAGCCCGCCGCTTCGCCCCGGCGCCGCGAGCGAAAGTGTCGTGATCCACATTTGTTGAACCGTCACAAGCGTCCGGGTTTGAGATTATTCTCGCCTTGCGCTCGCCCCGCACCCTTCTTGATTTTCCGGGCACGCAGGTATGTTTGAGGATCGTAAAGTTCATCCCGGTGAAAATGGGATGGTGCGCCCAATCCCACCCTGAAATTACCCGCCTCGCCCATTTCGACGCGGACGCCTTCCAGGGCCACGCCGAGGTCGGTGACCTCTTCCGTGTCATCTGCGCGGCCCGCGGCGACCATAGCCGACAAGCCGATCATCTTCCCGCCCGTTTTCGTCATCCGCCGCTCGAGAGCCGCGCCGAAATTCACCTTGCCTTCCGCGATGCCGCCAGATGTCAGGCCCGGCTCCTGCCCGGAAGAGGACAAGGGCAATTGAGTGGACGGCGCTGGGAAAATTTCAGTGAGAGCGGGGGTACTCTCCGTGCGAGCGGGGGGCGAGCCCTTTCCTGCGTCCTCCGCCGCCGGTTCAGCCGCCGTTGCGCAGCACAGCGCCGCCAGAAGCGGCATTACAGCAAGTGCGGCCCGCATTGCGCCTTTCCCCTCCTGCCCATACAGGGACCGGGCATCGCCGGCGCGTCCCGACATCCCGAAGCAGTATAAGCTGGAAATTGTCCCGGAAAGCCGAAAATGGGCGAATCGTGGAGTTTTCGCCTACTCCGCCTCGCGCTGGACGGAGGTGTGCACGCCGCCGCTTCCCGCCTGCGACGGTCCGCCTGCGGCGGCGAACCGCGGCGAGTTCGCTTCCCTGATCAGGACACTGACTGGCACCAGTTCGAATCCGCGTTCCCTGGCGTCCTTGACCCAGGTCTTGAGCACGGCAAAGGTCGTGTCATAGGGGTGGCCGATGGCGATGGCGTGGCCGCGCCGGCGGGCGATTTTCTCGACCTTGGCCAACTGCCGGGCGACGTTTTCCGCAGACGGATCATGATCCAGGAAGATATCGCGCACCTGGGCCGGAACGCCCTGGGACATTGCGGTGGAATAAGCCACCGAACGGCCCGAGGTGCGGGAATCCAGGAACAGCAGATTGCGCTTGCGCGCCTCGGCCATAACCCGCTTCATGGCACGGGGATTGGCCGTCAACCGGCTGCCCATGTGGTTGTTGAACCCCCTGATGCCGTCCACCTGTTGGAACGCCCAGAGCAGGCGGCGCTCGAATTCGTCCGAACCGAGATTTTCCAGAAGCGCATTCGGGCCCGGATTTTCATCGCCCAAAGGTTCCATGGGCAAATGCAGGAAAATTTCGTGTCCCCGGTTCACCGCCTCGCTTGTGTGATGGGCAAGATTGTAACCATAGGGCAGGAAGGCCAGGGTGAGGGGACCGTCCAGATCGATGAGCCGCCGGGCGCGTTTCGGATTCAGCCCCAGATCGTCGATGACCACCGCGATCCGAGGGCGCGAGTTCCGCTTGGCGCTGCCGGGCCTGGGCACCACCAGCGCTTCCTGGGCCGGGGCGGCTGTCCGGGCCGCGGTGGCTGTCCGGGCCGCGGTGGCTGTCCGGGCCGCGGTGGCTGTCGGGGCCGGGGTGGCTGTCGGGGCCGGGGAGGGAACGCGCATCGCCGGCGCCCGTGCAACCTTCGGCCTTGGCTTCACCACCGGCTCCTGCGGTTCCTCGAAAAGCCGGTCCAGCGCCCGAACCGCACGCCGGACATCGCCCTCCGGCATGTAGTGTTCCCACGGCTCTTCACTGGTCTGAACAGGTTCGCTGGGATAGACGCTGGCAGCCGCGGCCGGGGAAAGACCCGGCTCCGCGGGACCGAAAAGATAGGAGGCGGCCGTCACCGTGGCGAAAAGACAAAATACGACACACGCCCGGACCGCCATTACACACGCCCCCTTCCCGCTCGGCTTTCCTCGAGTTGCGCGAATCAACTCATGGACTTGTATATCGGATAACATGGCGGTCAGAAAGGGCCCTCAAGGTGGTAGTTGCCGATATCGGCCGGTTAACGGCAACACCGCCGTAACGGCTTGCGGCATTGCCACACCTTATGGTCTTCTCGCGCTTCGTTACGGGCAGCGGCTGAACGAGAATTTCGGAACGCTCGTGATCGTCACCGGTTACGCTAATGATTCTGCTCATCGATAACTATGACAGCTTCACCTACAATCTCGTCCATTATCTGGGCGAATTGGGGGCAGAGGTGGACGTGCGCCGCAACGACGCCCTGAGCGCCCGCGACGCCCTGAAGCTCGAACCCCACGCCATCGTGCTCTCTCCGGGTCCGGGGACGCCGGACGAGGCCGGCATCTGCCTGGACCTGATCCGTGAATCCCGGGGTTCCGTGCCCATTCTGGGGGTCTGCCTGGGTCATCAGGCCATCGGCCAGGCCTATGGCGGGTGCATCGTGCGGGCGCCGGAATGCATGCACGGCAAGGTGAGCGCCGTCCGCCACCGCCAGAGTGACGTGTTCGGCGGTCTGGCCGATCCCTTCAGCGCCACGCGCTATCACAGCCTGATCGTGGCGCGCGACAACCTGCCCTCCTGTCTGACCGTGACCGCGGAGACGGACGACGGCATCATCATGGGCCTCGCCCATGCCGAACATCCGGTCTACGGGGTGCAGTTCCACCCGGAGAGCATCGCTTCCGAACACGGCCATGCGCTCCTGAAGAATTTCCTGGGGCTGGCAGCGGCATGAGCGCAGATCTCGCCCCCTTTCTGGCCCGCATCAGCGAAGGCCACAAGCTCAGCGCCGGGGAGACGGAGGACGCCGTCGGGCGCATGATGTCGGGCGAGGCCGACCCCTACCAGATCTCCGCCTTCCTCATGGGCCTGCGCATGCGCGGCGAGCAGGTCTCCGAGATCATCGGCGGCGCGCGGGCCCTGCGCGCGCGTGTGCTGGCCGTGGAGCCGGTGCCCGGCGCCATCGACACCTGCGGCACGGGCGGCGACGCAAGGGGCACCTATAACATTTCCACGGCGGCCGCCTTCGTGGCCGCGGGCTGCGGCGTGCCGGTCGCCAAGCACGGCAACAAGGCGGCCACCTCGAAATCGGGCTCCTCCGACGTGCTCTCGTCGCTGGGCGTGGCGATCGATCTGGACCCGGAACATATCAGGCGCTGTGTCGTCACCTGCGGCATCGGTTTCATGCCCGCGCCCATGCATCACGCCGCCATGAAGCATGTGGCGCCGGTGCGCGCGGCACTGTCGCCGGTGCGCACGCTCTTCAACCTGCTGGGCCCGCTCTCCAACCCGGCCGGGGCGCGCTGTCAGGTGCTGGGCGTTTTCTCGGACCGGTGGCTGGAGCCCATGGCGGAGGCGTTGCGCGAACTGGGGACGGAACGGGCCTGGGTGGTGCACGGCTCGGACGGGCTGGACGAGTTGACCACCACCGGCCCTTCCCACGTCGCCGAACTGGCGGAGGGCGCGGTGCGCAGTTTCACCGTGACGCCCGAAGACGCCGGACTTGCACCCGCCCATCCGGAAGACCTGCGCGGCGGCACGCCGGAGGAAAATGCCCTTGCCCTGCGCGCGGTGCTGGACGGGACGCCGGGACCCTATCGCGATATCGTGATCTTGAACGCCGCCGCCGCGCTGATCGTGGCCGGGCGCGCCGGCAGCCTCGAGGAGGGCGCGGCGCTTGCCGCGGAAGCCATCGACAGCGGCAAGGCCCGCCGAACGCTCGATGCCCTCACGGCCCTCAGCCGGGAGAAGAAGCAAACGCCGAAGGCAAAGCCATGAGCAGCGTGCTGGAGCGCATTTCTGCCTACAAGCGGAAGGAAATCGCCGAACGCAAGGCGGCCCGCCCGCGCGAGGACGTGGAGGCGGCGGCGCGCGCGGCGCCCACGGTGCGCGACTTTCAGGAGGCGCTGCGCCGCCGCATCGAGGGGGGCGGCTACGGGCTGATCGCCGAGTGCAAGAAGGCCAGCCCGTCCAGGGGCCTGATCCGCACTGATTTCGACGTGCCCGCCCTCGCCCGCGCCTATGAGGCGGGGGGCGCCGCCTGCCTGTCGGTGCTGACCGACGGCCCCTCCTTTCAGGGGGCGGACGAATTTCTGAAACAAGCGCGCGCGGCCGCCTCCCTGCCCGTTCTGCGCAAGGACTTTCTGTTCGACCCCTACCAAGTAGCGGAATCGCGCGCGCTGGGGGCGGACTGTATCCTTATCATCCTGGCGGCGGTGAGCGACGAGGAAGCCGTGGAACTGGAGCGCACCGCCTTCAACTGGGGCATGGACGCCCTCCTCGAAGTGCACAACGAGGCGGAACTGGAACGGGCGCTGGAGCTGCGCAGCCCGCTGATCGGCATCAACAACCGGGACCTCAATACGTTCGAGACGGATGCGGGCGTAACCGAGCGCGTGGCCCCGCTCGTGCCCCCGCACCGGCTGGCGGTGAGCGAAAGCGGCCTTCGGACCCCGGACGACCTCGCCCGCATGGCGCGGGCCGGCGTGCGCGCCTTCCTGATCGGCGAAAGCCTGATGCGGGCGGACGACGTGGCCGCCGCCACACGCCGTTTGCTCGCCAATCCTCCGCCTGCTGAGAAGGAGTTGCGCAAGTGAGCCGCCTCAGCCATACGGACGAAAAGGGACACGCCCGCATGGTGGACGTCTCGGATAAGCCCGGGACGTCCCGGCTGGCGGTGGCGGGCGGCACGGTGTGCATGACGCCGGACACGCTCGATCTGGTCCTGGAGGGCGGGATGCCCAAGGGCGACGTTCTGGCGACGGCGCGGCTGGCCGGCATCATGGCGGCGAAGCGCACGGCCGACCTGATCCCGCTGTGCCATCCGCTGCCGCTGGCGCGCGTTGCCGTGGAATTTGCGCCGCGTGCGGACAGACACGGCATCGACATCACCGCCAGTGCGAAGGTCACCGGGCAAACGGGCGTGGAGATGGAAGCGCTGACCGCCGTTTCCGTCGCGGCGCTGACGATCTACGACATGATCAAGGGCGTGGAACGCGGCGCGCGCATCGAAAACATCCGACTGCTGCGCAAGGAAGGCGGCAAGTCGGGAACGTACGAGGCCGGATGATGCTGACCGTCGAGGAAGCCCTTGAGCGCATACTCAGACCCCTGCGTCCCGTTCCGGCGGAAACCGTCTCCATCGCCGCGGCGCGCGGGCGCGTGCTGGCGGAGGATGTCGCCTCGCGGCGCACCCAGCCGCCCTCGGACGTTTCGGCCATGGACGGCTATGCCGTGCGCGCCGGAGACGTGGCGCGCCTGCCCGCCTCGCTCACCGTGATCGGCGAGGCGCCCGCGGGCCGCGCCTTCTCCGGCGACATGGGTGCGGGCGAGGCGGTGCGCATTTTCACCGGCGGCCCGGTTCCGGCGGGTGCGGACACGATCGTCCTTCAGGAGGACGTGGAGCCCGCGGAAGGCTCGCCGCGCATCCTGGTGCGCGAGGCGGCGCGGCCCGGCCGCCATATCCGGCAACGGGGGCAGGACATTGCCAAGGGCGCGCCGCTGTTGAAGGCGGGCACGCGCCTCGGCCCCCGGCAGCTCGGACTGCTGGCGGCGGCGGATGTTCCGTGGCTCACCGTTCACCGGCGGCCGCGCATCGCGCTTCTCGCCACGGGGGGCGAGCTGAAGCGCCCGGGCGAACCCATGACGCCAGAGCAGATCGTCGCCTCCATCGGCTATGCGCTGTCGGCCTATGTGGAGGCCTGGGGCGGCGCCCCCGCCGACATCGGCATCGCCGAGGACACGCCCGAAGCCCTGCGCGAAGGCGTGGCGCGGGCGCGGGGTGCCGACCTGCTGGTGACCACGGGCGGCGCCTCGGTGGGCGATTACGATCTGCTCAAGGACCATTTGCCTGCGGAGGGGTTTGCGCTGGATTTCTGGCGCGTCGCCATGCGCCCCGGCAAGCCGCTGCTGTTCGGAAAACTTGGAGAGCTGCCTTTGCTGGGCCTGCCCGGCAATCCGGTTTCGGCACTGGTATGCGCCCAGCTCTTTCTGCGCCCCGCCGTGGCGCGGCTCTCGGGGCTGAGCGATCCGGACGTTCCGCTCCGGCGGGCCGCGCTGGGCGTCGATCTTCCCGAAAACGGTCCGCGCCAGAATTATATGCGTGCGGAAATCCGGACCGGAAGCGGCGGCGTCCTCACCGCCACGCCCCTGCCCGTTCAGGACAGCGCGATGCTCTCCGGTTTCGCGAAGGCCGGCGGCCTGATCGTGCGCCCGCCCCTCGCCCCCGCCGCAAGCGCCGGAGAACCCGCGGAGGTGCTGCTGTTTGCGGACTTGGAACCGCTCTGACGCTGCGTTTCGGGCCTTTTTTCCTTTTTTGGTTGACGCGATTCCGGAACCAAACTAGAACAACCCCAGTGTTTTCTGTTTGTTCCGAAAACGAATCACTTCGGGGCAAAATCCGGACGCGGCGCCGGAGGAGACCGGGCCGGAAGTCAGGGAGGCGAAGCGCGGATGCTTACACGCAAACAACACGAACTCTTGATGTTCATCAATGAGCGCATCAAGGAAACGGGCGTTTCGCCGTCCTTCGATGAAATGAAGGAGGCGCTGGACTTGCGTTCCAAGTCCGGCATTCACCGGCTGATCACGGCGCTGGAGGAACGCGGCTTCATCCGCCGCCTGGCGCATCGCGCGCGGGCGCTGGAGATCGTCAAGCTGCCCGACTCGATGGCCCAGGGCCTGGCGGCATCGCGGCGCAACTTCAGCCCCAACGTGATCGAGGGCTCGCTCGGCAAGGTGCGGCCACTGCCACAGGGCACCACGGGAGCGCCCGAAGGCGTGGCGGTGCCGGTGATGGGCCGAATCGCGGCGGGCGTGCCGATCTCGGCCATCCAGGAC
>JBKHIN010000257.1:0-4843 GCA_046538635.1 Alphaproteobacteria bacterium | reverse complement strand
GGCCGGCGCGAGGCGGAGCGGGCCGAACGGCTGGAAGACGCCGTGGGGCGCGTGGCGGCGGCGCAGAGCGAGCTTGCCGGACGGCTCAGCGCGCTGGCGGAGGCGAATGCCACCAATCAGAGCAATCTGGTCAAGTCGCTGGAGGCGCGCTTCGACAGCGTGCGCCAGCATCTGGGATCGAGCCTGAACGAGCAGGCGCAGAAGACCAGCGAAACCCTGACCCAGCTTCAGTCGCGTCTGGCGGTGATCGACGCCGCGCAGAAGAACATTACCGAGCTTTCCGGCCAGGTGGTGAGCCTTCAGGAGATCCTGTCCAACAAGCAGGCGCGGGGCGCCTTCGGCGAGATTCAGATGACCGACCTGGTCAGCCAGACCCTGCCGCCGTCGGCCTATTCGTTTCAGACCAGCCTGTCGAACGGCAAGCGGGCGGACTGCCTGATCCGGCTGCCCAATCCGCCGGGCGCCATCGCGGTGGACGCCAAGTTTCCGCTGGAGTCGTTTCACGCCCTGCGCAACGCCGAAACCGACGAGCAGCGCATCACGGCGGAACGGGCCTTCCGGGCGGCTCTGCTCAAACATGTCTCCGACATCGCCGAGCGCTATATCGTGCCCGGCGAGACGGCCGAATCGGCCCTCATGTTCCTGCCCTCCGAGGCAATTTACGCGGAACTGCATGCGCGCTTCACCGACGTGGTGGAAAAGAGCTTCCGCCAGCGGGTGTGGATCGTCTCGCCCACCACCTTCATGGCGACGCTGAACACCGTGCGCGCGGTGCTCAAGGACGCCCATATGCGCGAGCAGGCGGGCGTCATCCAGCAGGAAATCCTGAAGATGATCGAGGATGTGGTGCGGCTGGAGAAGCGCGCCTCGAACCTCCAGCGCCATCTGGGCCAGACGGAGGAGGACGTGCGCCAGATCCTGGTGTCCACCGACAAGATCACGCGCCGGGCCGAGAAGATCGAGGAGGTGCAACTGGGCGAACCGGACGCCCCCTCCGTCGAGGTCCCCCGCCCCGCCCCCGCGCTGGCCCGTGCGGACGAGGAGGGGTGAGGGCCCCTGCTCTTAGCTGCGGAAGTTGTCTTGGCCGGATCTATACTCCGCTCTTCCCCGCGAAAGCGGGGATCCAGAAGCGAATTTGAAGAAAAGTTCAGGGAACTTGAGGACCGATACAGTCTAACTTCGCGACTGGGTCCCTGCTTCCGCAGGGATGAGCGGGGTTACAGTGGCATTTTATGTTTACATCCTTGCAAGCAAGCGTAATGGGACCCTTTACACCGGCTCCACGGATGACCTCGAACAACGGGTCTGGGAACACAAGACGAAAGCCTTTGGCGGCTTTACTGCAAAACAATGTGAATCGCCTCGTCTGGTACGAGGTTCATGATTCGCGCGATTCCGCTTTCGTCCGCGAACGCCAGATCAAGAAATGGAAGCGCGCCTGGAAGCTAAAGCTGATTGAGGGCATGAACCCGGATTGGATCGACCTGAACGAAACTCTCAATTATTGAAAAAATATCCCGCTCATCCCTGCGAAAGCAGGGACCCAGAAGCGGCATTGAAGAAATATGAGGCTTGCCGCTGAGCGTAATCCGAACAAAGATTTTTGTTCTTCATACTTGTTGAAAGAAAGACTGGGTCTCTGCTTTCGCAGGGATGAGCGGTTTCTTTATTGTTTGCTCAAGTGGCCATCTCACCGGGTGAGAGTCTGTTGGGCGGCGACCAGGCTGCGGCACCCTTCACCCTTCCTTCAACCGCGTTTTCCTACCCTCCCGGCCGGAACCGGACCGGGACGCCGTGCGCCCGGACCGGCCTCGCACGGGAGGAGGCGAACCATGCTGCGCGGATATGGAGAGTCGGGGAGGCGGCCCTCCGTCTGGGTGCTGATGCTGCTGTTGCTGGCGCTTCTGGGGGTCTCGCTGGTACATGAGCGGGACCCGGATGGCGCGACGGATGACGGACGGCCGCCGCCGGAACCGGCCCGAAACGGGATCAGAACGGACGGCGGGACTTGACCGCCGCGGCCAGCGTGCCGTCGTCCATGTAATCAAGCTCGCCGCCCACCGGCACGCCGTGGGCGAGGCGCGAGACGGTGACCCCGCAGGCCGCCAGTTCGCCGGTGAGATAATGAGCGGTGGTCTGGCCGTCCACGGTGGCGTTCATGGCCAGAATGATTTCGGAAACCTCCGGCGCACGGGCCCGTTCGACCAGTTTCGGGACCTGGAGATCGTCCGGCGTGATGCCGTCGAGGGCGGAAAGCACGCCCCCCAGCACGTGATAGCGCCCGGGAAACACGCCCGCCCGTTCCAGCGCCCACAAATCGCCCACTTCCTCCACGACGCAGATGAGGCCGGGATCGCGGCGCGGGTCGCGGCAGACCGCGCAGGGATCGGCCGTATCCACGTTTCCGCATACGGAGCAGATCGTAACCCTTTCGGCCGCGTCGGCCAGCGCGGCGGCCAATGGCGCCAGAAGCGCCTCCTTTTTCTTGACCAGATAAAGCGCCGCCCGGCGCGCCGAACGCGGCCCCAGCCCCGGCAGTTTCGCCAGCAGGTCGATCACGCGTTCGATCTCGGGTCCGGAAAAACCTTGCGCCAATGAAACCCTCTTTAATTCATAACCGGCGTTTCACAGATTGCCCCTTCGCGCGCCGTTGGCAAGGGAAGCCGCCGGAATTCAGGCCCAGCCCAGTTGCCTGAAGAGAAACCAGCCTGAACCGGCGACCAGCGCCGTGCCCAGCAGGATCATCAAGCCGTCGCGCGCCGTCATGCCGAGACCGACCAGCACGATCACCATGCCCGGCACGAAGGGCGCGCCGGGAATGAAGCCGGCCGGATAGCTGATGAGTGCGGAGACGATGCACACCAGCGCCACCAGGGGAACGAAGGGCCAGCCTGTCAGGAACGTCAGGCGCGGCTTGAGAAACCGGTCGATCCGGCGCGCCCAGGGTTTCATGGCGTTGAGCCCGCTGAACAGCAGTTTCCTTGTCAGGCTGATGCGCAGAATGTTCCGGGGCAGCCAGGGGGTGCGCCTGCCCACGAGCATCTGGAGCGCGATCAGGATGATGATGGTCGCCGACAGCCAGGTCATGCCGGTGACAAAGCTGGCGGGCGAGATGGAAAAGAGGCCGATGAACAGCAGCAGCGGCCCATAGGCACGCCGCCCGATGGTCTCCAGCAGATCGGCGATGGTGAGCTTCGTCTCCGGCGGGCTGCCGTCGTCGAACCGCTCAAAAAGCCGCTGCAGCAATCCGGACAGATTCACGACTTCGGAAGTCGAATCGCGTGTGTTCAAAGACGGTCTCCCCCGTTTGCGGCGGCGGGGACTATGGCAGGAGAGGCCGGCAAAGCAAAAGGCCGGGCCATCCGCCTGCGCGGTCACTCCGCCCTGTCGTGCCGCTCTTCCCCCCTCCGTTCCCGGGCCAGGTAAACGCTGTGGCACCATTCGCCGCCGATGAAATAGGTGTTCTCGGCCCGTCCGGTTTCCCGGAAGCCCAGCCGTTCGAGCAGCTTCAGGCTGGGCCCGTTGCGCGGGTCCACATCGGCCTTGATCCGCGGGATGGGAAAGCGCGCGAAGGCGGCAGGGATGATTGCGCTCAACGCCTCATATGCAAAGCCCCGGCCCCATTCATCGGGATGGAGAATGAAGCCGATCTCCGGTACACGGAACATCCCGGCCTTGCCGATCGGCCGGCCCTGATGCTCGACGATGAAATCGAAACTCTTTCCCCGAGAGGAAGCAATCATGCTCTCCAGCCATTGCCGCGACTGCTCCAGCGAGGTGTGAGGCGCCGTCGCCCAGTAGCGCATGGCATCGGCATTGCTCAGTATGCGATGTACCGCCTCCAGATCGTCAATCCGGGCCCGCCGGAGGCGCAGGCGCCCTGTGACGATCTCTTTCACCGGTCCTTCCCGGGGGCTTGCGCGCTCAGAACGGCATCTGCATGCCGGGCGGAAGTTCGATGCCGCCGGTGAGCTTGCTCATTTCCTCGGTCATCTTTTCTTCGAGCCGCTTCTTGGCGTCGCCATGCGCGGCGACGATCAGGTCCTCCAGCATCTCCACGTCGTCCGGCTTCACCAGTTCGGGATCGACCTTCACGGATTTCATTTCGCCCTTGCCGGAGAGCATGACGCGAACCATGCCGCCGCCGCTGACGCCCTCCACCTCCATTTCCTCGAGCTGCTTCTGCATCTCGTTCATCTTCTCCTGGAGTTCCTGGGCCTGTTTGAGCATGTTTCCAAGTTTTTTCATGTGAGTCGTTCCATGAGTTTCTGGGGAATAATCAGTCTTCGTCCGAATCGGCAGGCGGGCCGCTCTCTTCTTCATCCGGGGCCTGAAGATCCGTAATTTCGCCGAATTCTCCGCCCGGAAATGCCTCGAGCACGGTCTGCACCAGCTTTTCCTCGCGGACTTGCGCCAGCGCCTGCGCCCGCTCCGCCTCGCGCCGCTCCCGGATGGCGGGCGCGCCCTGCGCGTTGGAAAGCGTGATTACCCAGCGCTGTCCGGTCCAGGCGCTCAGCCTGTCGCGCAGGCGCTCCACCAGGTCGGCGGGCGCTCCCTTCGCCAAACGGCATTCGAGCCGGCCCGGTTCCAGCCCGATCAGATGGACGTGATCCTCAATGGCCAGTTTCAGGCGCAGCTCCCGGTGCCGGCCGGCCAGTTCCACCATGTCCTCGAGAGATGCAATTTCCGTCACCGGCCGGGCCGGTTCCGGTTGGGGCGGCGCCGCGGGGACTTGTGCAGGCGCGGGCGTGGACAAACCGGCCGAAGCCTGGGCGCGCGGCGCGGAAGGGGGCGGCGGCGCCCCGCCGGAACTTGTGCCCGTCCCGGCGGAGGCGTGGTAGTC
>JBKHIN010000054.1:0-11526 GCA_046538635.1 Alphaproteobacteria bacterium | reverse complement strand
GCCTCGGATACAGGACGCCAACCGAAGCATTAACCAATCTCGCGGAACACAACACGAAAGCAGGGACCCAGAGCCACAGGCGCAATGTGGGCGATCCCGGTCACGGAAAGCCTCGACTTCCTGTTCCTCCTTCTGTCACCACCGTACCCAAAGCTCAGGATTCCCGCTTTCGCGGGAAAGAGCGGAGATGGTTCGACGTCAACTCATTTCGCTCTAGCCGCCGATATAATACTTCACCAGCGCCTTCGCCTCCGGCGTGTCCCATTCGGCGGGGCCGGCCAGATAGCCGATCAGCCGCGCCTCGCGGTTCAGCAAAAACGTGAAGGGCAGGCCGCGCACTGCGAACTTGCCCAGCATCCGGCCGGTGGGTTCCATGTAGAGGGCGATATTGTCCAGGTTCTGCCGTTCCAAAAATGCCCGCGCCTGCTCCGGACCGCCCCGGTCCATCGAAATCGCCACCACCTGAAAATCCTCACTCCCCAATTCCGCCTGCAACGCGTCGAGCGTCGGCATTTCCACTTTGCAAGGCGCGCACCAGGTGGCCCAAAGATTGACGAGCACCACCTTGCCCTTGAAGTCGGCCAGCCTGACCTCTTCGCCTTCGGCGTTCGTGAAAGGCGTGTCTGGCGGGTCCTGGGGGGGATCAGCGAATTCGAAGGCGGCTACCGCGCCGCGGGCCAGGTTTTTCGCGGGGTCGTCCGCGGACGGCATCATGGACAGGCCCAGCATGACGATGATGGCAAGGATGCCTGCGGCGATCATGGCGCCGATTGCGTAACGCAGCATGGCGAGGGTCTCCGGCTGTCTGTATGGTCGTGTCCGCTTGCCTGATCCCTGAAGAGCGAGAGCCATGTCCAGGAAACCCGAATCGGCCCCGCCCGAAACCTCCGGAAAGTCCGGGGGCAAAAATGCCCGGGATATGTGGGGCGGGCGCTTCCGCGACGCCCCCTCCGGCATCATGGAGGAAATAAACGCCTCCATCGACGTGGACAAGCGTCTGGCCCATCAAGATCTCGCGGGTTCGCGCGCCCATGTGGACATGCTGTGCGCACAGGGCATTCTGCCGGAAGCGGACGCCGCCGCCATACGCGAGGGGCTGACGCGGATCGCCCGGGAGATCGAAGCGGGCCGCTTCCCGTTTTCCCGTGCGCTTGAGGACATCCACATGAACATCGAGGCGCGGCTCGCCGAACTGATCGGCCCGGCGGCCGGCCGCCTGCACACGGCGCGTTCGCGCAACGACCAGGTGGCGACGGATTTCCGGCTCTTCGTCCGCGACCGGCTGGATGCGCTGGATGAAGAATTCGCCGCGCTGCAGCGGGCGCTGGTGGATCAGGCCGGGGCTCATGCCGGCACGGTCATGCCGGGCTTCACCCATCTGCAGACGGCCCAGCCCGTGACGTTCGGCCATCATTGCCTGGCCTATGTGGAAATGCTGGCGCGCGACCGCGGGCGGCTGCGGGATGCAAGGGCGCGGCTCAACGAATGTCCGCTGGGCGCGGCGGCGCTGGCGGGCACCGCCTTCCCCATCGACCGGGAGCGGACCGCGCGGGCGCTGGGTTTCGACCGCCCTTCGCGCAATTCCATCGATGCCGTGTCGGACCGCGACTTCGCGCTTGAGGCCGTGAGCGCCGCCGCCATCGCGTCCGTGCACCTGTCGCGGCTGGCGGAGGAACTCATCATCTGGTGTTCCGCACCCTTCCATTTCGTGCGCCTGCCGGATGCCTGGTCCACCGGTTCCTCGATCATGCCGCAAAAGCGCAACCCGGACGCCGCCGAACTGGTGCGCGCCAAGTCCGGGCGGATTATCGGCAATCTGAACAATCTGCTGATCGTGCTCAAGGGTCTGCCGCTGGCCTATTCCAAGGACATGCAGGAAGACAAGGAAGCCGTCTTCGGCGCGCTGGACACGCTGAGCCTGTGCCTCGCGGCCATGACGGGCATGACCGGCGGGCTGACGGTGGACCTTGACGCCATGCGCGCGGCCGCCGCACAGGGCTTTTCTACCGCCACCGACCTCGCCGACTGGCTGGTGCGCGAACTCGGCCTTCCTTTCCGCGAGGCCCATCACGTCACCGGCCGTCTGGTGGCGCTGGCCGAGGAACGGGGCACGGATCTTCCCGGCCTCAGCCTGGATGACATGCGCGGCGTGGAACCGCGCATTACGGAAGATGTCTTCACGGTGCTGAGCGTCGAGAATTCGGCCGCCAGCCGGACCAGTTTCGGCGGCACGGCGCCCGAACGGGTGCGTGAGCAGGTGGCCTGGTGGCGGGACCGGCTGGGCTGACGGCGCGCGCCTGAAATCTCCGTGCGCGCACCGCCGGGCCCTGTTCGTGCCCTTTCTTCGCCATGCGCCGGAACTCATCCGCATTTCCGGACTGACCGGTCTGTTAAAATCCCGGCACGAACGAATGACGGATTGGTTGCCGTGAGGCTTTATCCCCGGTCAATTGCACGCCGCCGCAACATCCTCCACCACGAAATAGACGAAACCGGTATTTCCGTTGAAGTCCGTGGCGCTGACATAAACGATCCCCGGCACCGGGCCGGCATAGGTGAAACTGACGGTGCGCGCGGTCAGGGGCGTTTCCCCGGATACGTCAAGCGTGATGAAATCGGCCACATAGGTCGCCGCGCCGTGCGAATAACTTTCGTCATCCGAGAACATGGCGGCGGCCGGTGAGAGGCCGCTGACCAGGCTGTTTCTGTTGAGCTGGATACGGATTTCCCGGATACCGCTCACGTCGCTTGCCAAAACGGTGAACGGGACGGGGCTTCCGGTCTTTGGATAGACGCGCTCCGGGAATACGTAATCGGATTGAGGTTCACCGCCGTCCGGGCACATGCGCAACGCCTGTCCCGGCGTATTGGTGGCGACCAACCCGGCGCCGCCGTCAGTGACCAGAATGCCGGGAACTTCGGTGTCGCCGCGGCGCGGGATCGTTTCGCATCCGGTTGCGGTGATCAGGATGAGGACGCCGATACTTGCCGATTTCAGAAATTGCATGGCTTGTAGCCCTCCTCATGCGTTCGTTCCTGATGACGAACGATTCGGGACGCTACAAGGTGTATGCGGATTTTTCAATCTGCGATTGTTATTCCCTGTTTTCGATCATTGCAGGCGGAAGGCGGCCGGGTTCGAACGGTAGAGTCATCCGTGTCGGGACTGCGCCCGATGGCATTGAACTTCAGGATCGAAAGGAGTTGATCCGGCCGTCTGCTGCTTCAGCCGCACAGGCTGCCGCCGCCCCGCAACTCACCAGTCATTCAGCCCGCGGAACGATTCGAAGCCCGCCTGGGTGGCCCATTCCTCCCAGATCGCACGCAGGCGTCTCGTTTCTTCCACGCTGGCAAGGCCCTGGCCCAGTCCCAGAATTTCCAGCCGCTCGCAGCCCGCGTAAACGGCCTCGGCGGGCGGCGGCAGCGCCCCGCCCTCGCCGTCAAGCCGGGCAAGCTCGGAGTCTTCCAGCGCGTCGGTGACCAGCACCACGGTCGTTTCGGCCGCGGTACAGTCGGTCACCTGCGCCATGTTCAGCAGAAAAGGCACGATGTTGGACCGGCGCTGCGCCCTGAGGCGGCCTTCCGCGATCAGTTTGGGCACGCCGGAAATGAGGCCGCGCACGGTTCTGCGCACCTGTTCCGCCGGGTTCCGGCGTGAGATCTGCCGGTCGAACTCCAGCGGGTTGGCATTGACGTTGTAGTTGCCGAATGTCCGCAGCGTGACTTTCGAGCGCATGGGAAGATCGTCGAGCATCCCGGCGACCCGCCGCCCCGCCTTGCTGGAGAAGATGTCGCTGATGATTAGCGGATTGCCCTGGCTGAGGTCGAGGCCGACGATGACGTGGACCGGCTTGGCGGGCGGGGAAGGGTCCCTCATCATGCCCGCCATGACCCACCACAGACCGTAGAACATGGCGCCGCCGATTGCCAGAAAGGCCAGAATTCCGGCTGTCCAGACGCCGGTCAGGCGGGCTGCCTCCCCGAATTTCATTGTGCCATCCCGCTTTAAGTGTTCCTCTCGAAGCCGGTCCGCTCCCGCGCCATCCGCCTTACCAGTCGTTCAGGCCACGGAATTCCTCAAATCCTGCTTCCTGCGCCCATTGCTTCCACTGGCGGCGCAGCCGGGCGGTCACGCTGGGCAGATTGATCCCCTGGCCGAGCCCCAGGATTTCCAGCCGCTTGCAGCCCTGAAAGGGCGCGCCCTCGGGCGCCGGCAGGCGTTCGATGTCCCGTGTCTGGCGGGCCAGTTCGGAATCCTCGATGCCGTCGGAAGCGAGGATGACGATGGTTTCCATCTCGCTGCAATCGACGATCTGGCCCATATTGTCCAAAAAGGACAGGATATTGGTCTTGTTCTGCGCCGTCAGCGTACCCCGGTTGACGAGCTGGGGTACGCCGGCGATCAGGCCCTCCACGACCTCGGCCACGTTTTCGGCGGGATCGCGGCGGGAAATCTGCCGGTCCAGGCGCAGCGTGTTGAAGGTGGCGTTGTAGACCCCGAAGGTACGCAGCGTGACTTTCGACTTCATGGGCAGATCCTCGATCATGCCGCCGATGCGCTTGCCCACCTTGGAGGCGTAAAGCTGATTGATGACCAGCGGGTTCGACTTGCTCAGATCGAGCCCGATCACGATGTGCCGCGGCGTCGTGGACACCGCCTGACCGGGCAGCATGTCGCAAGCCCCGGCAAACGCCAGCATCAGTGAGACGATCAGTACTCGCATGAAACTACCCCTCTTCCGCAAGGCGTCGAAGAGGCGGGGCGGCATCGGGGCCGCGCCGCCGCCAGATCAGTTCGCCCGTTCCTCGGGCTTTTGTCCGCCCGGGCGGGACGGCGTGTCGGGAAGCGGTTTCTCGTCCCGGTCGAGCCCGTTTCCCGAGCCCGCCGAATCGCCGCCCTTGCTTTCGCCGTCGCCCTCGTCCTTGCGCTCGCCGTCGGGTTCGACCGCGGGCCGTTCGACGAAGCGGCTCCAGTCCGACAAGTCGGCATCCTCCAGGGCCTGGGCGGCGGATGCATGGTAACTCTGCATCAATTCGTCGTTGCTGCCGCCCTTTCCGCGTGAGGAAGATTTTTCCAGCCCATCTCCGTAGCCGTCCATGAAGTCGCCCAGATAGGCTTCCAGTATCTTGCTGCGGTACTCACCGTCGACGAGATGGGCCCGGGCCTGGCGCGCGCGCTCCAGCCGGAAGACTATGTCCTGCCGGTTCATTGCCCGGCCGTCGTAGACTTCGCGGTCGAGCGTGCCGAAGAGGCCGGCCGCCGCGCGCGCCGCGACACCGAGCGACAGCGCCGCCACGCCCGTCACCACCAGGAAGATGAGGCCGAAGGCCAGGAACCAGGTGACGCCCAGCGCATTGTTCAGAAGCTCGCTTCCGCTCTTGTCGGCCGTTTCTTCGGCGGGCTGCGCCGTCTCGGGTTGCGCTGGCGCGAGGCCCAGATCCTCGAGCGTCGTGTCGCGCGTTTCCACCTCTTCCGTGAGCTGAACGCCGAACATGGTAAAGCCCGGGGGCAGGTTCTCGTTGGCCACCCAGATGCCGATACCCAGCAGCAAAATGATCGACAGAAAGGCCATCGTATAGACGAAGAACCGCTTGCCCTTTCTGCCCAGATACTGGAAGAGGAAGTGCAGCGCCAGCGCGGCGACCACCACCTGAAGCGCCTTGATGAAGGGGGACGTCGCAAGGTTCTCGGGCACCTCGCCGAATTCGTTGGCGAAGACCGTGTTCCAGAAATCGGCCACCAGCCAGTAGTCCACGGCGATGGCGATAAGAAAGCCCACCGTACCGAACAACAGGCCGAAAAGCAGTCCAAGGAACAGCAGCGGAGAACCCTTGCGCTTCTCCAGCTCCCTGATCTCGCCGTCGATGACGCTGAGCTTGTTGAGAAGCCCGCTCTGCCACTTCTTCACATGAGTCTGAAGAATTGCCGGGGTGATCTCGATACGGTTCCGGCCATAACGATGACCTTCCTCATACGGCGTAATTTCACGCCGGCGCATCTGTTTGGGGTCTGCATCGCCGCCCTCGATGGGCGGCAATGGCGAACGAAATTCCTCATACGTATCGAACGTCGCCGGGGTCCTTGCCATATCCGCACCTCACTTCGCCGTCACCGGCCCGGCCCGGCGGCTTTCCCGCTCTTCCGCCGTCCCGGCACATCTCGGCGCCACTGACACACCATGTTAACCATAATTCGGCCTCAATGTCCGCACGACCGTGACGTGTGAGGGCACGGTGTTGCATCATGACATTGACGAGGTCCGATGACTGGAAAACGCGCCGTGACCCACAGGTTCCAGCCGAATCTACGTTTGTTCGCTTCAGCTTTCCATCAAAGTGGCCGTGGCATCCGCAAATACAGCGGCCCCGGCCCCGGTCGTTTCCTTGATCGCGCTTTCGGCGCGATGCGGCGCACACACAACCAGTTCTTCAAGCTCATCCTGCGAGAAAAAAACTGAACCGCAGGTGAACATTGTCCGCGAAGCCAGCCTCTGCCGTACTTCAGACGAACATTGAGTGAACAAGAGATTTAGGAAGGAAAGGCGGCCTGTTCAACCAGCGAGGCGATTTCGGCCATTATCCTGTTCAGCTGATAGTCCTTGGGCCCGAACACCCGCCGGACGCCGAGCGCCAGTAACATTTTTGTGTCATCCGCTGGAATAATGCCGCCCACCACGACCGGTACGTGTGCCAGGCCCGCCTGTTCCATGCGCGAAACCACCTCCCCGGCCAGGCCGATATGGGAGCCGGACAGGATCGACAGGCCCACGGCGTGAACGTCCTCCTCCAGCGCCGAATTGACGATGCGTTCGGGCGTCAGCCGGATGCCCTCATAGACTACTTCCATGCCGCAATCGCGGGCGCGCATGGCGATCTGTTCCGCGCCGTTGGAATGGCCGTCGAGGCCCGGCTTGCCCACCAGCAGCCGGATGCGGCGTCCCAGTTTCTCCGACACGCGCGCCACCGCGCGCCGCGCCTCGGCCAGCGAGCCGTCATCCGGCGGCGCGGCCGCGCCGGAAACGCCCGTGGGCGCCCGGTATTCGCCGAAGACCTCGCGCAGGGCGCCCGCCCATTCGCCGGTGGTAACCCCCGCCCGCGCCGCCTCGATGGAGGGCGGCATGATGTTGCGTCCCTCCGAGGCTGCCGCCTTGAGCGCGCCGAGCGCATCGGCAACGGCTTGCGCGTCGCGGCCGGCGCGCCAGCGTTCGAGCGCGGCGGTCTGCTCCGCCTCCCCGGTTTCCGGAACCTTCTCGATGCCGGACGCATCCGCCGCGAGCGGCGAGGGTTCCGTGGCTTCATATGCGTTGACGCCCACAATGGTCTGCCCGCCGCTCTCGATGGCGCGCAGCCTCGCGGCATTCGATTCGACCAGCCGCATTTTCATGTACGCATTTTCGACTGCCGCCACCGCGCCGCCCATTTCCGCAATGCGGGCGAGTTCGGCCTGCGCCGCTTCCATCAGTATACGCACCTTCTCCTCGACCACCGGCGCGCCGTCGAAAATATCCTCGTATTCCAGCAGATCGGTTTCATAGGCGAGGATCTGCTGGGCGCGCAGCGACCATTGCTGGTCCCAGGGCCGGGGCAGGCCCAGCGCCTCGTTCCAGGCGGGAAGCTGAACGGCGCGCGCCCGGGCGCCCTTCGACAGGGTCACGCCCAGCATTTCCAGCAATATGCGGTACACGTTGTTTTCCGGCTGCTGCTCGGTCAGCCCCAGGGAGTTGACCTGCACGCCATAGCGGAAGCGGCGGAATTTCGGGTCCTCCACGCCGTAGCGCTCGCGGCAGATTTCATCCCAGAGCCGGGTGAAGGCGCGCATCTTGCACATTTCCTCGACGAAGCGGATGCCCGCATTGACGAAAAAGCTGATCCGGCCGGCGACGCGCGCGAACTCCGCGCCCGGAATGTCCGCCTGCGTCCTGACCGCGTCCAGCACCGCCATGGCGTTGGCGAGTGCGAAGGCGATTTCCTGCTCCGGCGTCGCGCCCGCCTCCTGCAGATGGTAGGAGCAGATGTTGACCGGGTTCCATTTCGGCATTTCGCGCGCGGTGAAGGCGATGGTGTCGGCCGTCAGCTTCAGCGACGGCGCGGGCGGGAAGATGTAGGTGCCGCGCGAGAGATACTCCTTCATGATGTCGTTCTGGGTGGTGCCCTGAAGGCTCTTGCGCGCCGCGCCCTGCTCCCCGGCCACGGCGATGTAGAGCGCCAGCAGCCAGGGGGCCGTGGCGTTGATGGTCATGGAGGTGTTCATGCGATCGAGCGGAATGCCCTCGAACAGGGCCCGCATGTCGCCGAGATGGGCCACCGGAACGCCCACCTTGCCCGTTTCTCCCTTCGCCAGCGGATGATCGGCGTCATAGCCGGTCTGGGTGGGCAGATCGAACGCCACGGAGAGGCCCGTCTGGCCCTTTTCCAGGTTCTTCCGGTAAAGGCGGTTGGAGGCGGCCGCGGCGGTGTGGCCCGCATAAGTGCGGAAAATCCACGGCCGGTCCCTTTTGCTGTCCGCTTCGTTCATTGCGCCGTCCCGCCATGTTGCCAGTTTCGGCCGCTCCCGTGCATCATGCTGCCGCGGCCGCCGGGAAGTGTTTCACGCTGCCGCGCTTACAGGCAGGTTATTGCAGTGCATCATCTCATGTTTCGGCAGGGCGGCAAAGCCGGGCCCGCCCGCCGGGAGGAAGCCACGGAACGAAAGGCCGCGCGCGCGCCTGCCCGCGCTCCCGGGGCCGCTGCAGGAGGCGGCGAGCCGTGCCATCTGGTGGTGCTGGGCTTTCCGCGCGGCGGCACCAGCCTGCTCATGAATGCGCTCGGCGAGCACTCGCAGATCGCCATGCTGGACGAGGATCTGGTGGGCGGCATCCGGCGGCTGACCGGCAGCAAGATCCGGGGCGTCAAGCTGTGCGTGCCCAACCAGGTCCAGCTCGACCGCGCCTGGAACGCCGGCATCCATCTGCATCCCGTCTACCGGCTTTTGAGGCTGACCGGCCGCCTGCCCACAAGTGCGTGGCGTAATACGCGGCCGCGCTCCAAATGGTCGATCCGGGACTATGCGGCCCTGCCCAACGCCACCTTCGTCTGCCTGCTGCGCGATCCCGCACGGTCGCTGGACGCCATAAGGCGGCGGCAGGGAATCAGCCACGAAGTCGGCGCGAGGATGTGGGACCTGTTCATCGAGACGCTGACCGAATTGCATTCCATGCCGGATGCCCGGACCGTCATGGTGAGCTTCGAGCGCCTGTTGGGCGATCCCGAGAACCAGCTTCGGGCGCTGTGCCGGCAGGTCGGGATCCCCTTCGAGACGGCCATGCTGCTGGGCCCCCGGTACAACCGCCGCTATCCGGGACAGGGCTTCGACCCCGAAAAGGCATCCACCGGCGGCCTTCCCCGTGCGGATGAACTCGGCCTTCCGCGGCGCACGGTGGAGGGCTATGCCCGCTTGCTGGAAGCGGCGATCTGAGGCCGAACGGCCGCGCGGATCATGCCCCCGAAGGCGCCGGTTCGGCCCCGGAGGTTTCTGAGCCGGCGCTGCGGAAGCGCTGCACGGCGTGCAGGAGATCCCCGAAAGAGGCGTCCAGTTCCGCCGGGGAAATGAGCAGCGGCGAATATCCCATCAGCCGGTGAACGGGGATCAGGATGCGCGTAATCAGCGCGGGCGGCTTCAGATACGCCGCCGGATCGGCCACCTTGACCTCCAGAACGTCATGTCCCCACACCCGCACGGTCTCCAGGCGGCTGACCGCCGGCCAGGGCACGGGGGACGGGCCCAGCCGACGGTCGTGAATTCCCTCTTCGTCAATGGTCAGCACGGGCTCATTGCGGGAAAAGCGGCGCGCATGGGTCGCCGCCACGAGGCCGAAAAAGGCGGCGATCACCAGCATGGGCGGGGCCACGGCCCACATTGGCTGTCCGGCCGCCACGGCAAACAGCACGACGGCCACGGCGGTCGCCACGAAGGCCAGCGCCCCGGCCAGGCCGTTGGCGAGCTTGCGCCGGGAAAAAGCGAACTCCGCCCTCATATGGCTGCCCCCTTTCGGAGAGGATTTACCGGATTGCCTATCTTAATGGGTTATTTGTGGCGAGAAAATCGTCAAGGGAGGCCGCGGATGCGCCGCCCCAGGCGGCAGAGGGCCGAATTCGCGCGCTTCGATGTTGCACTGCAATACAGATTGCGCGATCCTGACGGCGCCGCTGCCTCCAGTCACACGTATCGGGACACGTACCACCATGACCGACAGTGTTCAGTCCGCGACCGCTCCCGCCGGCGCCCCCCTCAAGGATCTTTACGAGGTCGGCGAGATTCCGCCGCTCGGCCATGTGCCGCAATACATGTATGGCTGGGCCATCCGCAAGGAGCGCCACGGCCCGCCCGAAGAGGCCATGCAGATCGAAAAGCTGCCCGTGCCCGACATCGACAGCCACGAGGTGCTGGTGCTCGTGATGGCCGCGGGCGTCAACTACAATGGCGTCTGGGCGGCATTGGGCGAGCCGGTATCTCCGCTGGACGTGCACAAGCAGCCCTATCACGTCGCGGGCTCGGACGCCTCGGGCATCGTCTGGGCCGTGGGCCGCAAGGTGACGCGCTGGAAGGTGGGCGACGAGGTGGTGGTCCACTGCAATCAGGACGACGGGGACGACGAGGAGTGCAATGGCGGCGACCCGATGTTCTCGCCCTCCCAGCGCATCTGGGGCTATGAGACGCCCGACGGCTCCTTCGCCCAGTTCGCCCGTGTGCAGGCGCGCCAGCTCATGGAGCGGCCGCGCCATCTGACCTGGGAAGAATCCGCCTGCTACACGCTGACGCTCGCCACCGCCTACCGCATGCTGTTCGGCCACCGGCCGCACATTCTCCGGCCCGGGCACAATGTGCTGGTATGGGGCGCCTCGGGCGGCCTGGGCGTGTTCGCCACCCAGCTTTGCGCCGTCTCGGGCGCCAACGCCATCGGCGTGATCTCCGACGAGGAACGGCGCGATTTCGTGCTGTCCATGGGCGCGCGGGGCGTCATCAACCGCAAGGCGTTCGACTGCTGGGGACAGTTGCCGCCCGTCAACGGGCCCGAATTCAAGGATTACATGAAAGAGGTGCGCCGCTTCGGCAAGGCCATCTGGGAGATCACCGGCAAGGGCAACGACGTGGATGTCGTCTTCGAGCATCCGGGCGAGGCCACGTTCCCGGTCTCGGTCTTCGTGGTCAAGCGCGGCGGCATGGTCGTGATCTGCGCGGGCACGACCGGCTACAATCTGACCATGGATGCCCGCTTCCTGTGGATGCGCCAGAAGCGGGTGCAGGGCAGCCATTTCGCCAATCTCAAACAGGCCTCCCAGGCCAACAAGCTGGTGCTGGACCGGCGCATCGATCCGTGCATGTCGGAGGTCTTCCCCTGGAGCGGGATCGCCCGGGCGCACACCAAGATGTGGAAGAACGAGCACCTGCCCGGCAACATGGCCGTTCTGGTGAGTTCGCCGCGGCCGGGCCTGCGCACCGTGGAGGACGCCATCGAGGCCGGCCCCCGGCGGCGCACGGCAACACCC
>JBKHIN010000256.1:0-4860 GCA_046538635.1 Alphaproteobacteria bacterium | reverse complement strand
CATGGAATACCGCCGGCTGGGACGTACGGAGCTGGACGTCTCCACCATCTGCCTGGGCACCATGACCTGGGGCGAGCAGAACACGGAGGCGGAAGGCCACGCGCAGATGGATTATGCCCTCGACCGGGGCGTCAATTTCCTCGACACGGCGGAGATGTATCCCATCGCTCCGCGCCGGGAGACGGCGGGGCGCACGGAGGAAATCATCGGAAGCTGGTTCGCCGCGCGGCGCAACCGCGACAAGGTGATTCTGGCGACCAAGATCTCGGGCCCCAGCCAGGCCATGAACTGGTTCAACGAAGACGGCTCGCCGCGCCGCCACAATGCGGCGCAGATTCGCGAGGCCGTGGACAAGAGCCTTAAACGTCTGCAAACGGACTATATCGACCTTTACCAGCTTCACTGGCCCGACCGGCGGGTGATGCTGTTCGGCCGCGCGCCGGACCCGGAGCAGCCCGAAACCCCGGTGGAGGAAACCCTGCGCGCGCTCGAGGACGTGGTGAAGGCGGGCAAGGTCCGCTATATCGGGTTGTCCAATGACACGGCCTGGGGCGCGATGGAGTTCCTTCGCGTGGCGGAGCGCGAGGGGCTGCCGCGCGTGCAGTCCATCCAGAACGTCTACAATCTGCTCAGCCGCGCCTACGACCTGGGGCTCGCCGAGGTCAGCCTGCGCGAGGACGTTCCCCTGCTCGCCTATTCGCCGCTGGCACAGGGCTACCTCACCGGCAAATACATGAACGGCGCCCTGCCGCAAGGCTCGCGCAAGCAACTGTTCGACCGGCTGCAGCGTTACGAAGGTCCGGGCGCGGACGAGGCCGTCACAGCCTATGTGGCGCTCGCCCGCGAGCACGGGCTCGACCCGGCGCAAATGGCGATCAAATTCTGCATGACGCGCCCCTTCGTCACCTCCACCATCATCGGCGCAACGAGCATGGAACAACTGAAAACGGACATCGACGCGAAGGACATCGAACTGCCCGAAGCGGTGATGAAATCCATCAGCGCCATCCACCGCCGCCACCCCAACCCGGCGCTTTGAATGTCCGTTCGTTTCGGACGGGAACGGCAAGGACGGTCAAGAGAAGACGGGTGCGAAGGCATAGGCTGACCCGCCTTCGAGGGAGCCTGCTCATGGAAGCCGTCCGCAAAGCCCTGTGGTACATCGAAAGCCGGTACGCCGACGGTATCGATCTTCATGACATTGCCCGGGCCAGCGGTCTCTCCCGGTTCCATCTTGCGCGAAGCTTCGCCATGGTCACGGGGCGGCCGGTGAGTTCCTATCTGCGCGCCCGGCGACTGAGCGAAGCCGCCCGCCTGCTGGCCGAAGGGCGCCAGGGCGTCCTGCCCGTCGCGCTGGCGGTCGGTTATGGCTCCCACGAAGGGTTCACCCGCGCCTTCCGGACCTTTTTCGGCTTTACGCCGGAACAGGTTCGCAAGGCACGAAGCGTCCAGTCCCTCAAGCTTGTGGAGCCGTTTCCCATGTCCGATCTGCCTGCCCCTCGTCTTCAGGATCCCCGTTTCCGGGAGGAGGGACCTCTCTTGCTGGCGGGGATCCGCGAATTCAGAACGCCGGAACAGCGCGCAGGCATTCCGGACCAGTGGCGCCGCCTCAACGGAATGTGCCCGGTCCCCGGCCAGACGGCAGACAAGGGTTACGGACTCTGTTTTACCGCAGAGGAGGAGCAGAACGGCTTCGACTACATGGCCGCCGTCCCCGTAAGCCGCGCCGACGAAATTCCTCCCGGTCTCTCGGTGGTGCGCATCCCGCGGCAGCATTACGCCGTCTTCAGTCACGACGATCACGTCGCCACGATTGCGGCGACCTGCGCAGCAATCTTCAGCGACTGGCTGCCGGGCTCGGGCAAACGGGTGGCGCCCGGCCCCGTCGCGGTCATCGAACATTACCCGGAAAGCTTTAATCCGAAGACGGGCCGTGGCGGAATTGAACTCTGGGTGCCGCTGGCGCCGTGATGCGCAAAGCGGCCACTGCGTCCGGCCTGATTCCCGGCGCGGAGGACTGTACTCCGGGCCCGCTGTCGGCCTATCGTGCCCGCTTCCGAGAACAGCCGACAAATGTTGGGACAGACCATGCGCCTGTTCGCCGCCATCGAAATTCCGGACGAGATCATCGAGGATCTGGCCGCCCTCCAGAACGGCGTGCCCGGCGCGCGCTGGGTGCCGGAGGAGAACATGCACCTGACGCTCGCCTTTTTCGGCGAGCTTCAGCCCCCTCAGGCGGAAGATCTCGACGGGCTGCTGTCGGGCATCGCCGCGCGGCCCTTCGACCTGCATTTCGAGTCGGTGGGCCTGTTCGGCTCGCCGCCGCGCACCCTGTGGGCGGGCGTTTCGCGCTCGGAGCCTCTCGTCCGGCTGGCGGAAAAGGTCACGACCGCGGCGGACCGTGCCGGGATCGAACTCGACCGGCGCAAGTTTGCGCCCCATGTGACGCTGGCGCGGCTGAAGGACCCGCCGAAAAAGGCGATGAGGAATTTCCTCGCCTCGCATGGCGATTTCCGCACGGAGCCCTTCACGGTCACAAACTTCGCCCTGTTTTCCAGCTATCGCGGCAAGGAACAGGCAATCTATACGGCCGAACGATATTACGTGTTCTGACGGTATTTCATGGAGTGAGCAGCGCTCTGAGGGTTCACACGAAGGCGCGAAGGAAGCGCCGGGATCACGAAGACGTTTTTCCGACAACGCGTTTCCACCTGAAACCCGCTTCGTGTTCCTCGTGAATTCTTCGTGTCTTGGTGTGAACCCCTTTGAGCGCCCCTTGGCCGATTGACAGAGAAAGAGAGAGATGATGGCCCGTTTCAAGCGCATCGCCGTTCTCACCGGCGCCGGTGTCTCGGCGGAGTCGGGGCTCGGCACCTTTCGCGACAAGGACGGCCTGTGGACCAAATACGACCCCTACAAGGTGGCGACGCCGGAGGCCTTCGCCGCAGATCCGAAGACCGTGCTGGACTTCTACAACGCAAGGCGCGCCAACCTGGCCGACGCTCGGCCCAACGCCGCCCATTTCGCGCTTGCCCGGCTGGAGCATGAATATCGCGACTACGATATCGGCCGCGTGGTGACCATTACCCAGAATGTGGACGACCTGCACGAAAAGGCGGGCGCCACAATGGTCATCCACATGCACGGCGTGCTGGCCCAGGACCTGTGCAATGTCTGCGGCGTCCGCCGTCCCTTCGAGGGCGATCTGACGCCCGAAACCGTGTGCCCCGCCTGTTCCAGCGTCGGCACGCTGCGGCCCGACGTGGTCTGGTTCGGCGAGATTCCCTATCAAATGGAAATGATCCAGGCGGAGCTTTTGCGCTGTGACCTGTTCCTTTCTGTGGGCACGTCGGGCAGCGTCTATCCGGCCAACACCTTCGTGAAGCTGGCCCGCGACGTGGGCGCCCATACGGTCGAACTGAATCTCGAACCCTCCGAGGGCGATTATCTGTTCCACGACTGCCGTTACGGCCCGGCAAGCGAAATCGTGCCAGCCTATGTGGAGGAATTGTTGTCCTGAACACCCGTTCCCGTCACTGTGGACTCGCTGCCGCGCTTTCCCGGATAAGATGCCCGTCCGCCCCTCTCCGGCTTGACACCGGAGCCGCCACGGATTGCCATTAAACGGCCCGAATTCAGCGGGGGGCGAGAGGGGCAGTTCATGGCGTTCCGGCCGGGCCGTATCATTGCCGACATTTTCGAAACCACGGTCCTCGTCCTCGTGGCCGTGGTCGCCTTTCGCGCGCTGGCCTTCGCCAACTATCACATCCCCAGCGAGAGCATGGTGCCCGCCCTGCGTGTGGGCGACCGGATCATGGTCTCGAAATACGCCTATGGCTACAGCCGCTTCTCCATGCCGTTCGGCATCGGGGGCCACCTTCCGCCCACGCCCGAACGCCTGTTCGGCCATCTGCCGGAACGCGGCGACGTGGTGGTCTTCAAGCACCCGCACACGGGCGACGACTATATCAAGCGCGTCGTGGGCCTGCCGGGCGACCGGGTGCAGGTGCTGCGCGGGCGCGTTCATCTGAACGGCCGCATCGTCGAACGCAAGAAGGTCCGCGCCTATGATTACCGCGACCAGTCCGGCGAGGTGGCCCGGGTGGTCGAATATCGCGAGTCCTTCCGCGACGGCGAAAGCCACACGATTCTCGAACGCACCGACCGGGGCGCGCAGGACAACACGCGCGAATTCATCGTGCCCGCCGGTCATCTTTTCGTGATGGGCGACAACCGCGACAATTCCAGCGACAGCCGGGACTCCGGCGCAAACGGCGTCGGATTCGTGCCCCTGGAGAACGTGGTCGGCCGGGCCGAATTCATCGCCTTCACGCTGAACGAGTGCATGCCGGAGCCGGGCGTGCCGTGCCACGACGGCAGGTTCCTGAGCGCCATCCGTTGAGGCGGCGCCATCGGCCCGCGGGCGGAAAGGCGCGGCCGCCGGTGAACGGCCGGCAAGTTCCGTCCGGGAAACTCCTGCGCAGACATGCAGACTGTCCGCCGTCCGCCGGGCGCTGGACAGCGCCCGCGCGGCGCATAGACTGACGCGGGTACATCCGGCCGGTATGCACAGTGGAAGAGGAGGACGAGTTGACAAAGCGAATTCCGGTCACCGCCGCGGCGGTTCTTCTGTGTGTGGCGCCGCTCGCGCCCGCCGTAGCCCAGGACGGCGATCAGAAAGTGGGCGCCCGTTTCGAGGTGCGTCTGGAGGATCTGCCGAAGCTGGGCGCGACACCGTCTTCCGTCAATCCGCCGGAGAAGGTCAAACGGGGGCCGGATGACGGCTTGCGGGTTCCGGAGGGCTTTCAGGCGAGCATTTTCGCTCAAGGACTCGATCATCCTCGCTGGATGGGGCTGGCC
>JBKHIN010000255.1:0-4879 GCA_046538635.1 Alphaproteobacteria bacterium | reverse complement strand
AGTTTCGCCCCCTCGTCCTGCCGGGCGGCCACCAGGGCCTCCAGCGCCTCGTCGAAACTGGCGAGCAGCGCCGCCTCGCGCGCCTCGCGCTCCTCCGCGCTTTCCTCCGGCTCGGCGGGCTCCAGAACGCCCCGGATCGACAACAGGCCGTCGAGACGCGCGGGCTCGGCATGTGGCATGCGCACCCGGGCCGCGTCCAGCGCGGCGATCACCTGCGCCAGCGCCCTCTCGTTCAGGCGCAATTCGGTGGCTCCGGCCTCGCGCGCCCATTGCAGGCCCACCTGCAGATTGCCGCGCTTCAGCCGGCCGGCGAGGCGCGCGCGCACTTTCTGGTCCAGCCCCTCCATGCCGCCGGGCAGGCGGCAGCGCACATCCAGATTGCGCCCGTTGACGCTGCGCAGTTCCCAGGCCCAGGAAAGCCCGTTGAAGCTGCCCTCGGCGCGGGCGAAGCCGGTCATGCTCGACAAGGCCATGAAATTCGTTCCTTCTTGCGATGGAGCGCGAACTTAAGGGGCGGAGGCGGAAGGGGCAAGGCGCGGCGCGGCAAATTCCAGCTCCGCGGTAAGCAGGAAATGGTCGGAGCCGAAGGACGGGCCGATGCGCCGGGCCCCCTCCTCCACGCCGGGGCCGACCAGAATGTGATCGATCTGCAGCCCAAGCAGCGGCGAGCGCCCGCCCCAGGTGCTCGCCAGCCCGGCGCGGTTTTCATCGCGCAGGGCGCCCAGCTTCAGCATCTCATGGAAGTCCGGCGACCAGGGCGTGCAATTGAAGTCGCCGACGACGATCACGGAGTCATGCTCGCCCCCCGCCGCCTGCATCGCCGCTTCCTGCATGGCGGTGTTGCGCACTTCCGTCCAGCGGCCGAACGGCGGATGGGCATGCAGCGCCAGGATGCGCAGGCAGCGCCGTTCCTTCTCGGGACAGACGCGCACATGGAGCATGGGCCAGTTGTTGCTGGTGTCCAGCATTCGCTCCACTTCGGTCAGCGGAAAGCGGCTGAACACGGCGACATTGAAAATGCTGGGGCCGGGCGTCGCCCCGAAATGGGGAAACTGCCGCCGGAGCCCGTGGAAGAGATCGGCCCGGCGCTCATAATCCATTTCCGTCAGCACAAGGACATCCGGCTTCGCGCGTTTCAGATGGGCGAACAGCCCGTCATGGTCCGCCGCCCGGTGGCGCAGATTGTGATAGCTCACCGTCAGCGGGAGCGTTTTCGCCCCGGGCCCGGCCGCATGGGCTTCCGTCCCTGCAAAGTCCACCAGATATCCCGCAAGCGGTGCGGCATGCGCGGCGGCGAGGACGCCGAACAGCGCGGCGATCCGCCACTGGCGCGTAGCCAGCGTGAACAGGGCGAGCATTACGGCAACGGCCGCAAACTGCACCCGGAAATGGCTGAGCAGTTCAAGGATCCAGTGCTGCCCGCCCAAATGGCTGAGAACGGACAGCACCGCAAAGACGGCGGCGGCCTGAACCAGCCGCCTGCGGATCGCCGCCATCGCGGCGGCGCGGCGTGTGGGCACGGACATCGGGCTCAGCCCCCGCCCGCGTCCGTGCCGATGGAGGCTGCTTTACGGACGCTCCACAGAACCATGAACGCGTTCCCTCACTGACCTTGGAGAAGCTTACGGAGCCGGGCGTTCCGCCGCAAGGCCGCGGCGGGCGCGCAGGTTAACCTGCACCGAAAAATGGTCCGAACCGAAGGCCGGCCCGATGCGGCGGCGCGTTTCCTCCGCCCCGCGGCCCGTCAGCACATGATCGATTTTCAATCCGAAGGGCGGCAGGCGGGAAATCCAGGTGGGTTTCAGCGCGGCATAGCCGCTGCCGTCCCGCAGGGCCCCGTGACGCAGCAGGCGCCGGAAGGCGGGCGACCACGGCGTGCTGTTGAAATCTCCCACGACCACCGCCGGATTTTCGCTTTGCCTGGCACGCGCGGCGACCCGCGCGAATACCGCGTCCCGCCGCGCCGTCCGGCCCGGCCCCGGCCGCGGCGCATGAACGGCGATCAGGTCCACGCAGCGCGCAACGTCTGCCGGGCAGACCGAGGCCTGAAGGACGGGCCATGCGCGGCCCCCTTCCGTGTCGGGTGCGTTTTCGTGCAGTTCATGCCTGCTGAACAGGCTCATGCCGAAAGGGCCGGTATCGTCCGTATGCAGCCGGTAAGGGTAATGTTCGGCCAGGCGGGCGAACAGCGCCTGCCGCCGCCCGGGATCCACCTCCGTGAGCACGAGCAGGCCGGGCCTGTGCTCGCGGACATGGGCCAGAAAGGCGGCATGGTCGGCCGAGCGGTGGTGCATGTTGAGATAGAGCAAACTCAAACCGCCCTCGCCGCGCCCCGCAGCCGGGCCGTCAGCAGCAGTCATGTGCAGGAGAACGGGAACCAGGTGCGCCGCCGCCACGGCCGCGAGCGCAAGCCCCGCACGCCATCGCCCCAAGGCGGCGAAAATCAGCACACCGAGTACGGCGGCCACGGCAAACTGCACCCGGAAATGGCTGAGCAGCTCGAAGCTCCAGTGCCACGCACCCAGAAAGCTCAGCCCCGAGAGCAGTATGAACGCCGCAACTCCGGCAAGAAGGAGCGCGCAAACCCTCCCTCTCCCCGGGGAGAGGGAGGGGCCCGCGGGCGCGCCAGCGCCCGTGGGAGGGTGAGGGGCGGAAGAAATCGTCATCACACCTCAAGAGTTTTTGTTTTGCCCCTCACCCGCCCGGCTTCGCCTGACGGCCACGCCAGTCGACCTCTCCCGAGGGAGAGGTGAATAAGACGCGCCCCGCGCCGGCCGGCAAAGGGCGCGCGCGCCGCATCCTCTAGCGCAATCCCCGTTCGCGCTGCACCGTGCGCCATTTGGCGACATTGCGGTTGTGCTCCGACAGGGAGCTGGCGAAGGCATGCCCGCCCGAGCCGTCGGCGACGAAATAGATGTAATCCGTATCCGGAGGACTGAGCACCGCCTCAATCGAGTCCCTGCCCGGATTGGCGATGGGCGTGGGCGGCAGGCCGCTCACCTTGTAGGTGTTGTAGGGCGTCTCGCGCTCAAGCTCGCTGCGCCGGATACGGCGGCCCAGCGGCTCGCCGCCGGTGATGCCGTAGATGATCGTGGGATCGGACTGAAGGCGCATCCCCTTGCGCAGCCGGTTGATGAAAACCGAGGCCACCAGCGGCCGTTCGGAGGCGACACCCGTTTCCTTTTCCACGATGGAAGCGAGAATCAGCGCCTCGTAGGGCGTGTCGAAGGGCAGATTATCGCTGCGCTTTTCCCACATCTCGTCCAGAAAGCTCAGTTTCTTCTGGCGCATTTTCTCGATCAGCTCATCGCGGGGCATGCCGCGCTGGAAGAGATAGGTCTCCGGCATCAGCGTGCCCTCGGCGGGCTTGAGGGTGAGTTCCCCGGAGAGCGCCTTGTGTTCCTCCACCATTCGCAGCACCTGGGCCACGGTCAGCCCCTCGGCAACCGTCAGCTTGTGCAGGATGGCGTCGCCGTCGCGCAGGATGCGCGCAATTTCCTTCATGGTCGCCTGGGAGGGAATGGCGTATTCCCCCGCCTTCATGTTGCCCGCCCCGCCGGACAGGCGCACGCCGATGGTGAACACGAAGGAATCGGAGATCAGCCCTCTCCGCTCGAGGCTGCGGGCGATGGCGCCCAGCGGCATGCCGCGCTCCACCGAAAAAATCGTGTGGTCCGCGCCCTCGGCCGCGACCGGGCCCGGCGCCGTGTACGCCTGCTGCCAGTAATAGTAGGCAAGAAAAACACCGATGATGGCGGCGATCAGAACGCCGACCGAGATTTTCCCCGCAAGGCTCAGGAATCCACGCATGGCCTACTCTCTTTTTCCCCTGGCCGCCGACCCCTCGGCGGCTCCCCCGATTTGACGTTCCCGCGCTTCCCCCGAAGGGTGCGCCGGATTGATTCGCCACGGACGTGCGCGGCCCCGGTTTTCGCGGGGGCCGCGCCGTCCGGTGCAGCTTGTGCGGTATTATGGCTCAGAGATCGGCGCGGGTCATCACCAGCGACGCATTCGTGCCGCCAAAGCCGAAGGAATTGGAGAGCGCCACGTTCACTTCGCGCTTTTGAGGCGTGTGCGGCACGAGATCGATTTCCGTCTCGACGCTGGGATTGTCCAGATTGAGCGTGGCGGGAACCACGCCGTCGCGCATGGCGAGAATGCAGAAAATGGCTTCCGCCGCGCCCGCCGCGCCCAGCAGGTGGCCGATGGAGGATTTCGTGGAGGACATGGCGAGCGAGCCCGCGGCGTCCCCGAGCAGGCGCGTCACCGCACCCACCTCGATCTCGTCGCCCTTGGGCGTGGAAGTGCCGTGGGCGTTGATATAGTCCACAGCGGAGGGCGGCAGTCCGGCGTTTCTCAGAGCCGCCTCCATCGACCGGTAGCCGCCGTCGCCATCCTCCGCCGGGGCGGTGATGTGGTAGGCGTCGCCCGAAAGACCATAGCCCTTGATCTCGGCATAGATCGGGGCGCCCCTTGCCCTGGCCTGCTCCATCTCCTCCAGGATCACCACGCCCGCGCCCTCGCCCATGACGAAGCCGTCCCGGTCCCGGTCATAGGGGCGCGAGGCGCGCCAGGGCTCGTCATTGAAGCCGGTCGACAGCGCCCGGCAGGCGGCGAAGCCCGCAAGACCGAGCCGGCTGACGGCGGCCTCCGCGCCGCCCGCCACCATGACGTCGGCATCGCCCAGCGCGATC
The DNA here is from genome assembly GCA_046538635.1 of Alphaproteobacteria bacterium. GTDB lineage: Bacteria > Pseudomonadota > Alphaproteobacteria > JAJFIK01 > JAJFIK01 > JBKHIN01. The sequence continues at coordinate 185 of JBKHIN010000255.1, read as the reverse complement.
AGCCGCGCGGCGTCGCCGATGGCGTGCGCCCCGGTCGAGCACGCGGTCACGACGGCATGGTTGGGCCCCTTGAAGCCGAACCGGATCGACACCTGGCCCGACACCAGATTGATGAGACAGCCGGTGATGAAGAACGGGCTGACGCGGCGCGGCCCCTTTTCGTGCAGGATCACGGACGTCTCGGC